>JAUWPC010000202.1 GCA_030611815.1 Desulfobacteraceae bacterium | reverse complement strand
TTTGGTAAGATAGGGAACAGTCAGGGCAAATAGGGTAATCAGAATCGAGAGCAGGAGACCAAGGGTAATTCTCTTTTGATATGGGATAGCAAAATGGGCAAGTCTCTTCAATAGCCTGAAATTATAAGGCTTGCCTAATTGCCCCTCCTCTGCGTATCCATAATCTTTAAACATGGCGTATTTAGTGTCTCAACGAAATAACTTCCCTATTTCATAATCTTAATCATAATCGTAATCTTACTCAAAACGATTATAATTACGATTAAGATTATGAGTAAGAAAATAATCTCATCCAAAATCAATCCTCTAACTCCAGTTCCTCTACTAAGCGTTGCTCCTCATACAGGGCGGCATAGACTCCCCCAAGAGCTATAAGGCTGTCATGGCTTCCCTCCTCCACCAGTTCACCCCTGTCAAGCACCACAATCCGATCCGCCCTGCTGATGGTTGAAACCCTGTGCGAAACAATCAGATTGGTCTTGTTGTGCCGCAGATTCAGGATCTGGTTCAAGATTTCCTCTTCAGTACGGGTATCCACCATGGAGAGGGCATCATCCAGTATGAGGATGGGTAGAGGCTGCACAATTGCCCTTGCAATGGTCAGACGTTGCCTCTGCCCTCCTGAGAGGGTTATTCCACGCTCCCCCAACATTGTGTCTAATCCTTTTTCCAGATCCTGAATTTCTTCAAGAATACCGGCGGCGCGCAAAGCCTTTTCCAGATCCTGATCATCTATTCCGCGTCTGCCGAAGATCACATTGTTGCGTATGGTATCTGAAAACAAAAAGACCTCCTGTGATACAAAACCGATTTTACCCCTTAGGGTCTTAAGCGGGATCTGCCGGATGTCACGTCTATCCAGAAAGACCGTGTTTTCCTGAACATCCAAGACACGTGGGAGTGTCTGTAACAGGGTAGTCTTGCCCGATCCCACCCGTCCTACCAGTGCTACTGTTTCAGAGGCATTAATTTTCAGATGGATACCCTTCAAGGCGTAACCGGCCTGACCAGGGTATTTCAGGCTAAGGTCTTTTATCTCAATCTCTCCCATCACCGGCTTTAAAATGGTTCCTTCCGGAATCGCCCCACCGGCGAAGTCCTGCAGCGGAGCCGGATCCCTGATATCCGGAACCTCTTCAAGGATGTGGTTAATGCGGCGCATAGAGGCCGATCCCCTCTGGATGAGGTTTGTAACCCAGCCCATGGCCATCATCGGCCATGTCAACAGGTTAAGATAGCTGATAAATGCCACAAAATCACCCGGGGTAATGTTCCCCAATATTGCATAACGCCCCCCTAACAGGATGACAATGGCGAGACCCGCGTTGGTAAAGAGCGTCATCATGGGGAAAAAGAGGGCAAGGGTTTTAGCTAAATTCATGTTTTCGGCAACATACCTCTCCCCCTGCTCCTTTATCTTTGTGTATTCCCATGTCTCACGGTTATGTGCCTTGACCACCCTGATACCGGCAAATGCTTCCCTGACCCGCTCGGTGAGATCGGAAAACGTTCTTTGGACTGCTTCAAATCCCGTAGACATCCGCCGCGTGAGGATCTTGGTGAGTATAATAACGACCGGCGCCGGGATCAGGCAAATCAGGGTTAGCTTCAGATCAATGGACATCATGAACCCGATTGCAGCAATGCCGAGGACAGTGCCGTCAATCAGTGCCACCAGTCCCATGCCGCTGGCCATTCGGACGCCATTGATATCATTGATGGCCCTGGCCATAAGGTCCCCTGTCTTCATCTTTTGAAAAAATGAGATGGGGAGGGTCTGGAGATGCCCGTACATCCGGTTTCTAAGTCCCTGTTCAACCTTCCTCGAATGGCCGAGTATCAGACGTCTCCACACATAACGAAACAGGGCGATCATCAAGGCAATTGAGACAATGATCATCCCCTGTTGAAGCAGGAGAGGTCCCGTTTCAGGGGGCTGGGTGACCAGAAGGTCAATCGCCTTTTTGATGACTAAAGGGATAAGGAGGAGAAGAAAATCGACCAGGAGGAGGCTCAGGAGTCCAACGCTGAGCGGCCAGCGATTCTGGACAAAATATGTGCCAAGGGGCTGAAAATTTTTTAGCATTGCGGCGAAGGGAGAGGAGAAAATCTGTTTTGCAGCGTCACGTGGATTCATGGTGTTGTTATATAATGCGCTTAGGCCCATTTTCAATAGATACTCTCAGGAATGCTCCGATTCTTATTCAACGTGAAAACAATCCTTTATAAAATGTCACGAAGTTCTTTAACTTTAGGCACTTCAAACTTTAGGCACTTAAATCAGCGTACCTTCCAGGACCAGCAAAAACAAGCCACCTCCCCTGGGGGGTGATTTATTTAGACACCCCCCCTAAAAAACCTACTGTATCGCTAATACCCTCTATCGAATTTCGCTTTTCCCTTGACATATGGGCCACAGGCCGTATAATGCACCCTTTTTGGGGCCAAGGCCCAAGGTGATTTAACCCAAGTTGAGAGAAGGTCCATGGTATTTTGGCGGGTTCCGTTTGATTCGGAAGAAATTCAGATTACGACGGGTATTGTATATATCATCGAAGATCGCTGCAAGGGATGCGGGTATTGTATTGAATACTGCCCCCGGGACGTCCTCGAATTTTCCTCCAAGTTCAACACCAAGGGCTACCACCCCCCCGCCGTTAAGAAACCGGATGATTGCGTGAACTGCCATTATTGCGAGATCTTATGTCCTGAATTTGCCATCTATTCGGTTGAAGCGTCTACAGAACAAGGTTAGGGCTCGCGCAAAAAAAAGTTCCCAGAATTGGCGCCCAGATTTAGGTTAGGTTTGGTTGCGCTGATTGAGCAAACCCACAGAAATAGTCGTACTATTTCGAGGATTTTGCGATTGAAGCGCGGCCGAAAATGATCTGAAGATGGGATGCGAAAATGTGAAGTTTTTTTTGCACGCGCCCTTAGTATCGGAGAAAGGATGAGACCAGCAGTCCTCACAGGTGAGTATTTTATGACAGGCGATGTTGCCTGTGCAGAAGGCGCTCTGGCAGCCGGGTGCCGTTTTTTTGGAGGTTATCCAATTACCCCTGCCACAGAGGTTGCAGAGCATATTGCAGGGAGGCTCCCGGAGGTTGGTGGAACATTTATCCAGATGGAGGACGAAATTGCGGCCATGGCCTCAATAATCGGCGCCTCATGTGCAGGGGTAAAGAGTATGACATCGACCTCAGGCCCCGGTTTTAGCCTGATGATGGAAAATATAGGCCTGGCAATCTGTACGGAAACCCCATGCGTTGTGGTAAATGTGCAACGAGCGGGTCCATCCACGGGTCTCCCCACCCAGGGGGCACAGGGCGATATGATGCAGGCCCGGTGGGGTTCCCACGGTCATTATGACATCATCGCTTTGGCGCCATCTTCACCCCAGGAGATCTTCTACCAGACGATTGATGCCTTCAACCTGAGTGAAACCTATCGGTTGCCCGTACTGATCATGACGGATGAGATGATCGGGCACCTGAGCGAGCGGGTTGTCATACCTGATGCAAAAAAAATCAAGACCGTTTCAAGACCAAGGCCAAAGGGTAGAAAGGACCGTTTCAAGCCATTTGAGCCAGGGCCCAATGGAGTGGCCCCCATGGCCCATGCGGGCGAGGGATATCATATCCACGTGACCGGATTGACCCATGACGAAAGGGGCTATCCGGTGATGACCGTTGAGGCCCAGAAGGCGATGATGGCCCAGCTCATGGGAAAGATCCAGCGGAATCTCGACGACATTATTCGAACAGAGGCCTACCGGCTTGAGGATGCGGAGGTTGTTATTGTCTCCTATGGCGTGTCCGCTCGAACCAGCTTAGCCGCGGTTGATGAAGCGCGTGAGCAAGGGATAAAGGCAGGTCTGCTGCGGTTGGTCACAGTATGGCCTTTCCCGGAGGCCCAGATCCGGAACCTGGCAAAAAAGGTGAAAGGTTTTGTTACAGTAGAGATCAATTTAGGTCAAATCCACTTAGAAGTGGAAAGATGCGCCGCAGGCAAGGTTCCATCCTTTTTGGTGGGGCACCCGGGGGGAACAATCATCACTCCCGAGCGTGTTGTAGAGGCGTTGAAGGAGTTTTTTTAGGAAAAAGTATGAAACAGATCAAAAAGCAAGTCAGACATCCCCTTGATGACCTTCTCCGAATAGACCGTATCCCGCATATCTGGTGCCCTGGGTGTGGTATCGGCACGGCGTTTTCCTCCTGCCTTATCGCCATGAGAGAGAGCGGTATTGATCTTGAGAAAACAGTGATGGTTTCAGGGATAGGCTGTTCAGGAAGAGGGGCGGGATATGTAAATTTAGACTCCTATCATACCACCCATGGGAGGGCTATCCCCTTTGCCACAGGGATGAAATTGGCCAACCCCGAACTTAACGTCGTGGTATTCAGCGGTGACGGAGACCTCTTTGCCATCGGCGGCAATCATTTTATCCATGCGGCGCGACGTAATGTGGACCTCACGGTTGTATGTGTCAATAATTTCACTTACGGCATGACAGGGGGGCAGGTGGCAGCCACGACCCCTCTCAAGGCCAAGACGACCACCACGCCCGTGGGAAATCCCGATACTCCTTTCAATCTTCCTCTTTTGGCCTACGCATCAGGGGCCACCTATGTGGCCAGATGGACCATCCTGCATACCCGCGATCTTACGGAATCAATCGAGGAGGCCCTTCTCAACAGAGGGTTTTCTTTTATTGAGGTCTTATCACCCTGTCCGGTCAATTACGGCCGGAGAAATAAAGAAAATGGAATAGACTCATTAAAGATCTATCAGGAGCGGACCATTATCAGGAATGATGCCCAACCATGGGAATTGGATATCGATTTTGACAGGGGAATTGTCTTGGGCAAATTTATTCAGACGGAACGTCCCACCTGTACAGACAGATATGATAACACATGCCGGCCAAAGGAACTTATAGAGGGAGAAAAGGGTCTGGAATAATGGCCAGAGGAAAAAGAAAAGCCGGGAGGCAGGAAATTATTTTTACAGGTTTTGGCGGCCAGGGGATCATCTTAGCAGGTCGCATTCTCGGCCAGGCGGCGGTCATAGGTGACCACAGGGAGAGCACCTTAGTCCAGGCATATGGACCCGAGGCACGTGGCGGGGCATGCAGCGCCCAGGTGACTATAGCCGACCAGCCTATTCATTATCCTTACGTGAGAAGGCCTGATGTCTTAGTGTGTATGTCTCAGGGCGGTTTTGACAAGTTCATCGGCCAGATGAAGGAGGGAGGGACCTTGCTGATCGACCAGGATCTGGTTCAGCCTCGAGGGTTTGGCGGCCAGTTTTTTTCCATCCCCTCTACTCGGATTGCCGAGGAGTTAGGAAGGAAGATGATGGCAAATATTATCATGTTAGGTTTTTTCACCGCTATCACCGGGGCGGTCTCTCTGGATGCCGCCCGAGATGCCGTGACCGACTCGGTTCCCAAGGGGACTGAGGAAATGAATGGCACAGCCTTCAATAAGGGCTGCGATTACGGGCTGGCCGTGCTCAAGGGACGAGAAAAGAAGGCCACTGGGAAGGCAGGAGCCTGAAGATGACACGCCCAAAAGACCGTCTTTACAGAGTACTTATCATAGGAGCAACGCCGGCAGGGATAGCGGCTGCCAGTAAATTAGGCGAACTGGGCATCCCCGTGACTCTCGTGGACCCTGATCCCGATTTAGACCAGAAATTAGGTAATGAAAAATGGCGGTTGGCCTCGGGCGTACCCCTGAATTATGCGTACCGGCCCGGTCTGATAAGGATTTTGCGTAATCCCATCATCCGTTGCGTCCTCCCCGCCCGGGTCCTTTCCATCAAGCACACCCCCCAGGGATTCCGCGCAAAGATAGAAACCTCCCAGACGTTTATTGACCCTGACCAGTGCGTCCTGTGCGGGCGCTGCTTTGAGATCTGTCCTGTTTCTCTCCCGGATGGAGGAAAGCCGATACGGTTTGGCCCGAGGACGGCCCTTCCGGGAAGACCGGTCATCGACAAGAGGCAGCAGCCGTTATGCCAGGCCTCCTGCCCCTTAGGAGTCAATGCCCAGGCCTACATAGCCCTGACAAGGGCCGGTAGATTTCAAGAGGCGCTTGATGTCGTCAGAAAGGATAATGTCCTGCCCGGGATATGTGGAAGGGTGTGCACCCATCCCTGTGAAGAGGTCTGCAGGCGGGGAGACTTAGATGAACCGATCGCCATAAGAGATATCAAACGTTTTGTGGCAGATTACGAAATCTCCAACCCTCATGATTCAGTATCCGGGGCAATCGAGAAGAGAGATGAAAGAATCGCTGTCATCGGATCAGGACCGGCAGGATTGGCGGCGGCGGCCGATTTAGCCCGCCTTGGATATAATGTAACAGTCTTTGAGAAAGAGGCCAAGGCAGGAGGTCTCCTTCGCTATGGGATCGGCCCCCATCGTCTACCGAGGGATATCCTCGATTATGAGCTTGAATATATTCGAAATCTGGGTGT
>JAUWPC010000314.1 GCA_030611815.1 Desulfobacteraceae bacterium | reverse complement strand
CTTTTCACAAAAAAGTGTGGGGCACCTTGGATTCACCGGCGCCTCCGTCTGGATCGATTTAGAGCGAGATGTTATAGTGATCTTTTTTACCAACCGGGTCCATCCCACACGAAAAAATGAAAAAATCAGGGCCTTCAGGCCCGCGCTGCATGATATGGTTATGAAAGAGCTGGGTCTGGCTCGATAAGCTTTGGAGAAAACAAGAATAATAAAGCCGCAAAAAGGCGCAAAATTCACAAAAATGAAATTGAAATGCAATAATATCAGGAAGTTATAAGCAAAAAAATTTTGAAATTGGACTTTTTACGAGACCATCAAGACTAAGGAGGTGATTGATCCTAATGGGAGAGATCAGGAGCACCCTTGACATCATCATGGAAAAGGCTGAGCGTGTGACGGTGACTGATGAGGAGAAAGAGGCCTTTATGAAGAGTGAGGTAAAGGGCAAGGTACGGGGTTTATTGCAGAAGTATTCAGACAGAATAATTAATAAAGAGCGGCTCAAGGAGGAAGTTGAAGCCATGGGTGGCGAGCGCTATGTGGTTGCCACAGCAGTGCTCAAGAAAGAATGCCTGGACCGGATTGAACCGGGAGAGGACAGTCGCCCTCTTCTTGAAATTTTGGCGTATGTGGTGGGTCTCGACACCAAGCCTATTGGGGAACTTCTTTCAAGATATCGGCAAGAGCAGGAAGAGAATCGGGGCAATCGTGAATCGGCCTTGAAGGAACGATTAAAGGATCGAGGGATATCGGGAACAGCGGTTTTGCCTAACCTCGGGGCAGATCCGGAATGGACCAGGGACCTTTCCGAGGTGAAAGCCAGGTTTCACCAAAGAATTGCTGCTCAGTACGGAATGCTGTAAACCGGTGGACATTAAATATCACCCCACATAGTGAGAGCAAATATTTCTCCACTAATCCGCGATAAGGAGAAAAACAAAAAGGCGCAATCTTGATTGATTGCGCCTTTTTGTTTTTGACATGGTGCCGAAGGCGAGACTCGAACTCGCACAGGCATTCGCCCACTAGACCCTGAACCTAGCGCGTCTACCAGTTCCGCCACTTCGGCGTGAAAATGAAGTTGATATTTTCTAAAAAAAGGTTATACTAACCAATTCTTTTTGTCAACATATTTTGACGCCCATGTAAAAAGTCCTTTTTACATGGTGTCAGGAATTTAGAAATTGAGGGATTGAGGAATTGAGGGATTTAGGCTCCAGTGAAATAGAAAAAATATAGGCATTTCACGGGGTAAAAATTGCGAATTTAAACAATAATAACGACTCAACGACTCAACCACTTAACTATTTGATGATCTCTGTTGTAAGGAGTGCTTAAGTATCGATGGCGGTTATTTCTGATCTACAACAACTTAAAGAGCCTCTTATAAACCCTGTTTTGACTATCGGAAATTTTGACGGTGTTCATAAAGGCCACTTAGCCCTTTTTGATATGGTAAAGGAGCGCGCCAAATCGATCAATGGTCAATCAGCGCTAATGACTTTTGATCCCCACCCAATAAAGGTCATGAAACCTGGCAACGGCCCACCGTTAATTACCCTGACGCAGCAAAAACTTGAATTGATAGAGGATGCAAATATTGACGTCGTCTTCTGTATCCCTTTCACAAAAGAGTTCGCCTCAATCTCAGCCAGTGAATTTGTTCAAGATATCCTGGTGGACAGAATAGGTGTCAAGGAGATTGTTGTTGGTTATGACTACACCTTCGGTCAGGGACGGAAAGGGGATATCGGGCTCCTCCAGGAGATGGGAGAGGCCTTAGGGTTCATGGTGCATGTGGTTGAGCCGGTTCACGTGGGCGACAAACTTGTTTCAAGCACCTCAATCCGAAAGCTGGTCCAGGACGGGAACCTCTCCGAGGCCAAACAGTTATTGGGTAGAGATTATCAGGTATTGGGAACCGTGGTCAGGGGAAAAAACAGGGGGGGCAGACTTTTAGGCTTTCCTACCGCTAACTTAGAGTTGATTGATGAACTGGTTCCCAAAGTGGGAGTTTACGCGGTAAAGGTCGTTGTTGGTGATCAATCCTTAAATGGTGTGACCAACATAGGCTATAATCCGACTTTTGGAAAAGGTCCCTTTTCGGTTGAGACCCATATCCTTGATTTTAAAGAAGATTTGCTTGGGAAGAGCATCCGGGTCAAGTTTGTTAAACGATTGAGGGATGAAAGGCCCTTTGGATCTATTAAGGATTTAGCAGACCAGATTGGCCGCGACGTTCTTAGCGCCAAGAAATTGTTCAGTAATATGGAGAAATCTCTTGACAACGATTCTTGATTTCTATTATAGCAAGTTCAAAAATTCTCACATAAATCAACTCCTGGCATTAGTCTGATAGACAGATGAACGAATCTTTGTTGACATTTCCCAAGGGGGGAGTGCATCCCCTTGAATCAAAGGCACTGACAGAGCATTCTTCCGTTGAAATCCTCCCCACCCCTCAAGAGGTTGAAATCCTCCTCACCCAGCATTTCGGCGTTCCCTGTAAATCTATTGTTAAGAAAAAGGATCTGGTCGTTGAAGGAGATTTGATCGGAGAGGTGGAAAAGGGCCTTGGGGCCAATATCCATGCCAGCGTAACCGGGAAGGTGAAAAAGATCGGCGCCTCTGCCCATCCGATCTCAGTAAGTGTCCCATCGGTTATTATCGAGACCGACCCGGAAGCGAGCCCTAAGGAGAGGTTGGCCTCTGATTGGGAAGGGCTTTCAAGAGATGAACTGCTTGGGAGGGTCAAAAAGGCCGGGATCGTGGGGATCGGGGGGGCCGGGTTTCCCACCCATGTAAAACTCTCTCCCCCTCCTGAGGCAAAGATAGATACCCTGATCTTAAACGGCGCGGAATGCGAACCCTATCTCACCACCGATCATCGACTGATGTTAGAACATCCTGAAGAGGTCATCGAAGGGGCAAAGATCATCCTTAGCATCCTTGGTATAAAGGAATGCCATATCGGAATAGAGGAGAACAAGCCTGATGCCATTGAGGCCCTAAAAAAGGTTTCCGGCAAGGCCTCCTCTAATGGGTTCAGCATATCGATAGATCCCCTGAAGGTAAAGTATCCTCAGGGGTCAGAAAAACAGTTGATACAGAGCACCACCGGCCGGATCGTTCCCGGTTTCGGACTCCCCTTTGACGTAGGGACAATCGTCCAGAATGTGGGGACCACCAAGGCCATTTACGATGCAGTGGTCTATGAAAAACCCCTGTACGAAAAGATCATCACCATCTCAGGCCGTGGCATCGCCCGCCCGGCCAATCTTTTAGTGAAGATCGGAACCAAGCTGAGCGATATTGTGGCTTTCTTAGGGGGGACAAAGCCGGATTTGGCCAAGGTGATCATGGGCGGGCCTATGATGGGTTTTGCCATCCCCACCCTAAATATCCCGGTAACCAAGACCACCTCTGGAGTCCTGTTCCTGACAAACGACGAGATAGACACCAACCCTCACGGCCAGTGCATCCGTTGCGGATGGTGTTTGGACGTCTGCCCGATGGGGCTTTCGCCAAATGATATCGGGGTCTACGTGGAGGCAGGACGTGCTGGAGATACATCACAGTTCGGGGTGTTCGAATGTTTTGAATGCGGGTGTTGCGCCTATACCTGTCCGGCAAAACGCCCACTCGTGCAATTTATCCGTTTAGCCAAAATGAAGGCAAAGAAATAGAGGAGTAGAGCCATCGAAAAGGAAGTAAACAACAGCTTATCTCCTGTGGCCGATCTACCGCTGTTGACCGTCTCTGTATCGCCCCATCTGAAAAGTGGCCAATCGGTTGAAAAGATCATGTGGACTGTTGTGGCCTGCCTCCTTCCGCCGCTTATCCTGTCTGTCTTTATCTTTGGTCTCCAGACTCTCATAATTACCCTGATTAGCGTCATAAGCTGTGTGGCGGTTGAAGCTATCTCGCAAAAGCTGTTGCATCGCCCAGTGACCATCAAGGATGGGAGCGCCGTGATTACCGGACTCCTGATGGCATATATCATCC
>JAUWPC010000017.1 GCA_030611815.1 Desulfobacteraceae bacterium | reverse complement strand
TAATCGGAAAATGGATACTTGTGTTGTGCATGCTGCCCGGTCGCCTGGAGATCTATACGGTGATCGTCCTGTTAGCGCCGGCGTACTGGAGGAAATAGGGGCTGTTCGTATTCTGGAATGACCATCGGAAGAAGGTGGTCTAAACCTCAACTTTAGGCACTTTAATTCACTTTAGCTCACTTTAGGTACTTTCCCGGTTTATCTGGCCTTAACGGATAATGTCTGGCCAGGGAAGATGGTGCTTCGAGGGGTCAACCTGTTCATCCGCAGGAGTTCTGCAAGGTCCATCTGGTGTTTTTGTGCGATAATATAGGGGGAGTCCCCTTTCCGTACCGTATACATCTCGGTCCCTATGACACTGTATTCTGGAGAAGATTTGGAGATAACAAGCACCTGCCCGATACTTAGACGGCTGTTGCGTAATCCATTCAAAGATTGTATCGCCTTTGTCGTGGTGTTAAATCTGTTGGCAATTTTCCAGAGGGAGTCCCCTTTCCGTACCACATACTTGCTGAGGGTAGGTTTTTTGGGTGGCCTATTTACTCTCTTTGAAGATGGGTGCGTGGCAGGGGTTTTCCCGGCATAGGCGTATCTCACCCTCGTGGGGATCTTGAGCTTCCAGCCTGTCTTGATATAACTCCTGCTTCTAAGATTGTTCCGGGCCATGATTGCCCTGACGCTCGTCCTGTATTTACGCGCGATGGTAGATAGAGTTTCTCCTCTTTTTACCCTGTGGGTGACATAGGTTGGCACCGGGGGATGCCATTGGGGAATTTTGTCCAGTTCTGCCAGGAGCATGGCACCTTTTCCTATGGGTACCCGGAAGGCGTAGGGTCTTGGGGGTGTCGAGTTACGCCTGAGCGCCGGGTTTAGCTCCCTCAAAAGCTTATAAGACACGCCGATGTGCTTGGCCATGGTCTTGAGGGAAACCTGCTTGTTCATGGTAACCGCCTCTGTTTCGATCTCTTTGTCCACAGGGGGGAGGGTGAAGCCGTGGGCCTTTGGATCGTTTAGAATGTGCAACACGGCTAAGAATTTGGGCACATAAAAAGCGGTCTCGGACGGGAGTTTCCCATAGAGATCCCAGAAATGGTCTAAGTAGTTAACCCTCTGGGTCTTTATGACTCTTAAAACTCTCCCTTCGCCGCAGTTATAGGCGGCAAGGACCGTGTACCAGTCTCCAAAGATCTGATGCAGTTCCTTGAGATAGGCGATGGCGGCTTTGGTTGATTTTTCAGGGTCCATCCTTTCATCTACCCAACGATCTCTCTTTAACCCGAACTTGTAACCAGTGGATGCAATAAATTGCCACATTCCGAGGGCCCTTGCCCTCGAAAGCGCCTTTACCTTGAATCCGCTTTCAATAAGCGGCAACCAGGAAAGCTCTTCAGGGAGACCAGCTTCCTTGAGGGCTTTGACAATGGCAGGGCGATACATCCCAGAGCGACGATAGGCCTTTAAAAAGAATTTCCTCTCCCGTCCTTTTAACAACTGGAGCGCCTTTTCCACGTCTTGGTTCATATCCAGGGGAATGGCCTTGTGAATTCCGTTTACAACCGTGAACCGGGAGGAATAGACCTGCATAATCCTCTTGGATATGGTGATGCGTAAATCGTCCCTTTGCTGTAAGATTTCAGGAGGTTGGCCAGGATTTATCTGCAATATAAGGGAATAAGCCTGGTCAAGGGCATCAACAGCGTTATCTAAGTCCCCCCGTTCCCAGAAATCGTTGCTCGCATTACAAAATTCCAAGGCTGAATCAAGCAGATCCTGAGCAGATTTCTTTATTTTTGGTTTAGACGTGAAAGGCGTATCTTTCTTCTTTTCAGTCCAGGGCAAAGGTTCCTTTATCTCGGGTATTGCGTGAGGAGAAAGCTGTTTGCCCAGCGTCACATGGGCTAACGATTCTTCCTCATTCTTGACAGTGGAGGACGAAGCGGTTTTTTGTTTAACCGTTATTGATGACGGTTCAGGGATTGGTTTTTTTACGGTGGATTTTTCCGCGGGTGCCTGTGCTTCAGATTTGACGTGATATGAATCGGTGGCACAGCCTGTGAAAGCCAGCAGAACGGATATGATAATGGCCAGCTCAATCTTGATATTGCTCAACTTAAAATGGGAGTTCATATTCCTCCATGTGATGAATTCGTACATTTGGTCAACGGAGTATAGAGAATGACCTATGAATGGTCAAGGGGAAGTTTGGATTGATGATTGTCGATTGTTGATTGTTGATTGATGATCGGGATTGAAGACTGATTTTTGAATCAGCAACAACGGAGCACGAATCAACGATGAACGCATAGCTGGTTTTGATGATTCGATAATTTGTTGAGGGCTAAGTGATTTGTGGGCCTGGCCTGGGGGAGTAACGAATAACGGATAACAAATAACGGATGTTTGCTGACCACGGGAGATTTGCCGACTCAAGGCATCTTTGTACGCCGCAGGAGGGCCGCGAGATCCTCCCTGTTGTTCAACTCCGGGTGATCCAGGACCTTTTCAGTCAGGTCCCCCAGGATCCTTCCTACCTCCGGCCCGGGTGAGAGCCCTGTAATTTCCATTACCACGTAGCCGTCTACGGCAAGGTCTTGTCTCCTGGTTAGGGCTTTATGCCTGATCTGTTCATTCACCCTCATTTCAAGTTCACTCGTAAGCTCGAAATTCTGGTCTGTTAGACCGTGCGCCAGGAGATCCGCACGGCGGAAGACCAAAAGATCGTTGATTTGTTCGGCTCCCACTCGCCGGATTAAACGTCTGACAGCGGCATCGCTCCATCCGGAATCGTAACCGATCATGTGGTGTTGTATAAGATTTGTTACTTTCTTTATCACCTCATTGCTGAACCTGAGCCTGTTTAAAATTTCTTCAGCTAACAGGGCGCTCTCTTTTTCATGGCCGTAGAAACTCCATTTTCCCTCTCTTTTAATCCTGGTGCGGGGCTTGGCGATGTCATGAAGGAGGGCCGTCAGCCTCAAGATAGGCTCTGGTCTAACATGGTCAACAGTTTCAACGATATGCTTAAAGATGGTATAGTGGTGATAATGGTTTTGTCTCTTAAGGTATCCTTCGAGGAGTTCAGGGAGAAACGCCTTCAAAAGGCCTGTCCTGACCATTATGTTGAAGGCCCTGGAAGGTCTTGGGGCAACCAGGATCTTCATCAATTCCTCTCGGATGCGCTCCGGCGCCACAGGGGATAGCAGGGAGGCTATACTGCTAAAACTGCTGATCGTTTTTCCTTCGATCCGAAACCAAAGCTCTGTAGCAAGCCTTACTCCACGCAGGAGACGCAACGGGTCTTCCCGGAAACGGGCCTCTGGATCTCCTACCGCTCTGATCACTCTTTTGTCGATGTCTGACTCCCCGCCGTAAGGATCGATAACCTCGTCGTTGTCCGGACCAAAGGCCATGGCATTGATGGTAAAATCACGGTGGGAAAGATCGCTAAGCAGCCCCTTTTCCTCTCCCCTGAAGGTGGTAACTTCAAAGTGATGACCTGTATGCACGAGTGTTACAGTATCATGTTTCAGGGCAAACTGCTTCGTATCCCAAAAAATGGTCCTAATCTTATCTCTTGGCGCCGAAGTGGCCACATCCCAGTCGGTTATGGTCCTTTTGAGAAAGGCGTCTCGAACTGCACCGCCAACAATATAGGCCTGATGACCGGCGGCTTTCAGCCTATTGAGTATAAATATGACAAATTCTGGAATGTTAGGTATAATTATGGGCATTGAGTGATGGCACGTTATATGTTAGGGTTGTTCCTATCTTGCCTGAAGTTTCAGTATCAGAATACCCTGGCCAGCCATAAATTTCAACATTTGACAAAAACCAATGCAAGAAGTTATCATGGGTTGAGCAGGAATTTGAAATCCGTGAACGTGCCAACCCTTATTCAGGAGGTAATAAAATGAGCACAAGAGTCCCCACGCGGGAAGAGGCCTATGCCCTCCTTACCAAGTATAACAAGAGCGAAAGCCTCTTAAAACACGCCTTGGCAGTAGAGGGAGTCATGCGCTATTCTGCTCGAAAACGGGGAGAAGATGAGGAGAAATGGGGCATTATCGGCCTGGTTCATGACCTTGATTACGAGCAGTTCCCTGAGGAGCACTGTCATAAGAGTGAGGAGATCTTAAAGGAAAACGGTTGGCCCGAGGAATACATCCGGGCCGTGATCAGTCACGGCTGGGGCATCTGTTCAGATGCAGAACCGCAAACCGAGCTGGAAAAAGTGCTTTATGCAATAGATGAACTAACCGGACTTGTAGTTACCACGGCATTGGTTCGACCATCCAAAAGCATTCTGGACGTAAAAACAAAATCGGTTAAGAAAAAATGGAAGGACAAACGGTTCGCAGCCGGGGTGGACAGGTCAATCATCGAAAAGGGCGCACAGATGTTAGGAATGGAGTTGACAGATCTTATGACGGATACCATCATGGGAATGAGAGAGGTGGCGGATGAGATCGGGCTGAAGGGGGCTTAAGATGAAGATTAAAATGGAAGGCGACAAGATCGCCAAAGGGATTCAAAAGGTGGACGGGATTGAGATTGTATTAGAAAATCCGGGTGATGCCAAGGAAGGCATCGATCTCATTTTGAGAAAAACCGGCCTGTTTGACGAAGATGCCTACAGAGGCCTGAAGGATATCAAGGTAACCTCTTTCGAGAGATATGAGACTTCAGCAGTTAATTACAAGATAATTTTCCTGCTCGAATTTCTGTTTGAAGATGACGTACCTCTGGATACAAAGGTCTCTGCAATCAGGGAATTACAGACCTTTTTTGACAAAATTTAGCGCAGAACCGTTGAGAGAAGAAGGAGTGATGAACTTAGCGAAGTTTCCCAGAAGGCGTTATACGGCCGGACAAACGCCGATTGAAAAGGCGCACCGGTTTTCAGCGGCCTTGGACGGACCTGATATCTACATCAAGAGAGACGACCTCCTCGGTCTGTCTGCAGGTGGAAACAAGACCCGCAAGCTGGAATTTCTCGTGGCCGACGCCCTGGCACAGGGGGCAGACACCCTGATAACCTGCGGGGCCGTGCAGTCCAACCACTGCCGGCTGACGCTTTCTGCCGCAGTAAAAGAAGGACTGAAATGCAGGCTTGTTTTAGAGGAACGGGTTCCCGGCTCCTTTGATACGAAGGCAAGCGGGAATATTTTTCTCTTTAACCTGTTGGGTGCGGAGAAGATCAAGGTAGTTTCAGCCGGATCAGATATGATGGCAGAAATGCAGCAGGTCGCAGAAGAGGTGGCGGCTGAGGGTCGTAAGACCTACATCATCCCCGGAGGAGGCTCTAATGCCATCGGCGCTACAGGATATGTTGCCTGCGCCCAGGAGATTATTGACCAGACCTTTGAACTCGGCCTGAACATTGACACCCTGGTCTGTGCCAGCGGAAGTGCGGGCACACAGGCGGGTCTTGTAACAGGGTTTTACGGCTGCAATATGAATATCCCCGTTGTTGGAATGAATGTCAGCCGCGCAAAAGAGGAACAGGAGGAGATTGTTTACGGACTTGTCAGAGAAACCGCCAATCACGTAGGTGTCAATTTTGAGATCCCACGTGATGCGGTTAACTGCTTTGGTGATTATGTGGGACCGGGCTATTCCCTCCCCACCCCTGAAATGGCCGAAGCAGTCAAACTTGTTGCCAGGACAGAGGGGATTCTCCTTGACCCGGTGTATACGGGCAAGACCATGGCCGGGTTAATCGATCTGGTGAGACAGGGCTATTTTAAAAAAGAGAGCAATATCCTTTTCGTTCATACCGGGGGCTCCCCTGCACTGTATGTATACGCGGATTACCTCCTTTCTCATTAGAACAGAGATCGGATTGCAATAATGGCTTTGCTGTGAAACCTGTCGAGGAAAAAATCGTCGGCGTAATCGGGGGATTGGGTCCTGAGGCCACTGTGGACCTGATGAGACGCGTTATTGAGGCTACTCCGGCCAAAGACGACGCGGATCACATCAGGATGATCGTTGACAATAACCCCAAGATCCCATCCCGCATCAAAGCCCTCATCGAAGGGACCGGGGAAAGTCCTGCACCGCTCATGGCTGAAATGGCACGCAAGTTAGCCGCCTTTGGTGCCGACTTTCTGGTTATTCCCTGCAATACTGCCCACTTCTATTATGACGATATCTGTTCTGCCATAGACATCCCCATCCTTAATATGGTTGATTTGACAGTCGAAAAGGTTCTGCAGGAGAATCCATTTATTCAGACTGCGGGATTGCTGGCTTCCGAGGCGGTATTACGCACCAGACTCTATCAGAGACGCTTTGAAGAGCGAGGAGTGAAACAGATAAGTCCCTCCTCTGAACTCCAGACCCGGATAATGACCTCTATCAGGAAGATTAAGGAAGGAAAATACCATGAAGAGGATAAGAGAGCCTTACAATCTGCCGCAGAAGAGCTAATCAGAAGAAAATCGGAGGTCCTGATTGTTGCGTGCACGGAATTGTCCATCATCTCTGATTCGATTGACGTTGAAATGCCGGTCTACGATGCGTCTCAGGTGTTGGCAGAAGGGATCGTAAGGATTGTAAAGGGGGATTTGCTTTAATGCCAGAATACCATCTTGGAATTTACATGGGCCACGACACAGGGGTGGCCATTGTAGATGATGAATTAAACATATTATGGGTCTTTGAGGAAGAGCGCTTTAACGGGGAGAAGATGACATACTTCAATCCCTATTTCTCCCTCAAGGAGATGATCAAGCTCGACTTCAAACATTTTAGAACAATAACATTTGGCTTTAATCCTGACGAGGAGCAGGTAGATTTCCTCAAGAAATTTGTCAGGTTCCAAAAGCTGCGATCTAACGAAGTCCTGAGCTATCTGTCCCGCAAGGTCAGTTGGGATGAGGTTCGTTTCGTAGGCCATCACGATTGCCATGCGGCAGGGGCTTTTTTCCCTTCAGGTTACGATGTTTCGGCCATACTCGTTGCGGATGGAACTGGGGAATCAGAATCAACATCCTTTTATATGGGCGAAGGCAATTCTATCTCACGAATTTCCAGTGAACTGACAAACGATTTTTCTTTGGGCATTCTTTACCAGTACTTCACGGAGTGGCTCGGCTACCGGAGCGATAATACTTCCCAGCATTGCGGAAAAATAATGGGATTAGCGCGCTACGGGAGCCCTCTTTATAAGAAGCGAATTTGTAATCTCCTGGAAAGGGATGGTGACGACTACAGGTGGCCCGGCGGCTCCCTCTTAGGGATGAGAGGTGAAATGGCAAAGGCCTTGGGCCCGCCTCAGCCGAGACCTGTAAACGAATTCAACAGACTTCAGGCTGATGTGGCTGCCAGCATTCAGGCCCTCCTTGAGGAAATCATTATTGAAAAACTCCAGATGGTCAAGGAGGCCCGGCCCTTTGAAAACTTATGTTTCTCGGGCGGCGTTGCCATGAACAGCCAGCTCAATTATCATATCCTGAAATCCGGGATCTGTAAAAATCTCTTTGTCCAGCCCCTTGCCTCTGACAGGGGAATCGCCTTAGGCGCGGCCCTTGCGTCTGCCGCTAAAATCAGCGGCAGCCGGCCGGCAGTTTTAAGAAGGCCCGCACAAAATATCTACCTCGGATACGGAGAAAGCTCTCCCAGGAAGGAACTGGACCGTCTGATCAATGAGTATGACCTTCCGATCCATATTGAGAATGAAAACATTTCGCCTAAGGAGATAGCCCGGCTCCTTCATAAGAATCAGATTATAGCCCTCTTTCAGGGGAGGCAGGAAATAGGCCCGAGGGCGCTGGGAAACAGATCCATATTGGCTGCGCCTAACGTTTGCGCACGTGACAGGACCAACCGTCTAATCAAATACAGGGAACCCTGGAGGCCGTTTGCTCCCACGGTCCTGGAAAAAGAGGTGAGTAACTTCTTTGATATCAACAGGCCCGCGCCCTTTATGACGGTGATCTATGGGGGTCTGCCCGGGATGACAGCAGGGATAGAGGGGATAACCCACGTGGATGGGACTGCCAGGCTCCAGACGGTCAGCCAGGAGCAGAACCCTCTCTTCCATTCAATAATAAAGGAATATCATCAGATAAGCGGGATACCGATTGTCCTCAACACTTCTTTCAATATTAACGGTCAGCCGATAGTGAGGTCGATGTATGATGCAATCCTGACATTCCTATGCAGCGGCATTGACGGGCTTTTAATAGGAAACACTCTGGTACGAAAGACAAAAGATCTGCCCAAGGACCATATTAACAGGCTGGATCGTATCTTGTCTGAGGCAACAAAAAATGTGAAATCTATTGTGCTCAAGATCCTTGATTATTCAAAAGATACAGAAGCCCTCCTTTCGGAATTCCTCGACTGTTCGTGCATCAAATTCCGCAAAATTTATGGTTCCAGGCCGGTTTCAAGGTGTTATATCAACGGCCACACCAAGATGAGCTGGAATATCATCTCCAAAATAGAATCATCGGTGAAGGAATTCGTCTATGGGGATCAGGAGAGGCCCCACGTGGAAGAGGGCGAGATATGCATCATAGTGACGGGAAAGAGATTAATTGAAGCCTCGAGCCGACCGACCCGAACCTATGTAAAATTTGACCGGAATATATTCAGAGAACTCATCGATGAATACTTCCAAAAGCCATACTGCCACAGATACTTTCTCTTAGACAGGGAGTTTCATCTTTTTGACATTGATTATCTCCATAGCCGATTTGAATCTCACGAGCTCAATGACCCGGTTGCCGTCCCGTTTCGCAACCAAGGTACCCAAGCCGCTGCCAGTGAAAATATAGTCCGGACCGTTCATTCAGGCTCTATGGATGAGACGCCAACCACTGACAGCGAACGGGAAGACATGTACGAGGCCCTGGCAGACGCATAAGGTTTTGGGAAATTTCAACCGATTCCTTTTTGGCCCGGATCTTTACGCGGAGGCCTCACATTGGCAAAGACACCTAACTCATGGCCGGTTCTCTCATTAACAAATGTCGCTGCTAAGACCATCCCCTCCTTATAGGTCATTTTAAGAGGAGGGGTGTTATCCATGCGGATCGTCACGTAGGTCTTATTGTTCTCTGATTTTTCAATAAGACCCCTTATCAACCTCCCTCCAATGCCAAGATCCCTGTACTCGGGTCTTACAGCGGTATATCCCCTTTCTAAATATCCGGTTAGATCCAGACCTGTTACGGTTTCAAGCTTTTTTCTGTACTCCTCCTTAGGATATTTGTGGGTTGAAGTGCCGACAACCTCTCCCTCATGCTCGGCATAACCAATAAGAAAGGCATCTCTGAGGTTTTCTTTGACCCAGGAGGTTCCTACACCACTCCCCTCCTCGATGAGTATACGGACTTGATCAAGGGTTTTTAGAGGAATTTCCTCCGGTTTTTCAAAGAAGTAAATGATATCGGATTTTTTCATATTCGGTAATCGCAATAGAGCGCGCCTGTCTCAGGACCATTCAACAAGACTTTTAATAGTTAGTGTCTGACCGAAAACCCTGTTCAGGCACGATTTTGGTCCCGCAGGGCGGGATAAAAACTCACACAAATTAGGACGAAATAACTGCCACATTTGACCCCGCCAGAGGCGGGGTTGTTTTTGGATTCATACTCTTAATCGTAATCGTAATCATAATCGAACATCCCTAAAATGGACTGTAAAAGAGTATGATTATGAACTTTATACAACAAGCATCGACAATTGCGTGACCTATTTTACACGACCTTGTGGGCTGCGGTCCAGTTTAAAAGCGTCCATATACAGGAATGAACTCTCCTCAGCACCTCGGCAAATAAAGCTTTTGCGCTGAATTATGTTATGAGGTATGCTATTTAGTGCCTGAACGAAAAATCCTAGTTTTCGTTTGGACATTAGTTGAAGAAGGAAGGTAACCAATGCCCCAGAAGACTGAACTCCGATATCTTATCCCCACACTCCTCCGGAGAATATTTCAAAAGCTGAAAGACGCCATAAGCGATCTCTTGCCCATCATCGTGGTCATCTCCATCTTTCAGGTTGCCGTACTTCGACAACCTTTTCCCCAACTCCTTGAGGTGCTTATCGGCGCAGGCTTAGTGGTAATCGGTCTCATGCTGTTCGTCCAAGGCCTTGAGATGGGTTTGTTCCCGATCGGGGAGACTTTGGCTGTCGCGTTTGCAAAAAAAGGGAGTCTAACCTGGTTGTTGATTTTTGGATTTGGCTTGGGGTTTTCCACCACTGTGGCCGAGCCTGCCCTGATTGCCATAACCCAGGAGGCGGCAGAAGTGGCGGCCCAGGGAGACATTATCGCATCCGGGAAAAGCGCCCGGGCCTCCTATGCCCTGGGCCTGCGTCTTACTGTAGCGGTCTCTGTGGGTCTGGCTATCGGCATTGGCATAATACGCATTTTGCGTGGCTGGCCTGTTCATTATCTGATTATCGGCGGCTATGTGCTTGTCATTTTGATGACCCTGATAGCTCCTAAGGAAATTGTCGGCATCGCCTACGACTCGGGAGGAGTCACGACTTCCACTGTGACGGTGCCCCTTGTCACCGCCCTGGGAGTCGGGCTTGCTTCCTCCATTCGGGGCCGTAATCCTATGGTGGACGGCTTTGGTATGATTGCCCTTGCGTCGCTGTTCCCTATGATTTTTGTCTTGGGCTTTGGTATGATAATTTTCGGTGTTAAGATTGCCTGGTAGATGGATAGACGTTCAGAGCTCACGAATCAACGCTCTATTGCCGTGTCCTGAAAGTTCTTTCTGCAAAATTAGCGATTTAAGTTGTCTGTGTAATAGTAATCGAATAACGATCAAGGAGTGACGAGTGACGAAGGTATCATTGAAAAAACTGCGTGAAACAAAATAAAAGCAAGAAGTCGTAATTCCGGCCTCGGTTGTTTGATTTCAGTCCCGCTTAGCGTAGGATTCGCCACATTTGATATTTTGAAACCAAAAATGTGTTGGTAGCTCCATAACTTTAGGCATTTTAGGCACTTTAGCTCACTTTAGGCACTTTTCCGGTTTATCCGGGTTAGATAGATGGATATGTTGCTTGAAATTGCACAAACATTTGTTACCACTTGCAGGGATGTTTTTCCGGTTCTGTCGCTTATAGTGGGTTTCCAGTACATTATACTGCGCCAGCCCATCCCCCACTTGCGCCAGGTAATTGTGGGCTTCGGTTGTGTACTGATGGGGCTCACACTGTTTTTAGTTGGATTAGATAAGGCCCTTTTTCCCCTCGGCAAGATCATGGCAAAGCAACTTTCAGCCCCGGAGTTTGTTTTCGGAACAAAGATAGTACCTCAAAACCCGGAGTGGTGGGCTTACGGCTGGATCTATCTGTTTGCCGCTTTAATCGGTTTTGCCACCACCATTGCAGAACCTGCGCTCATTGCTGTTGCATATAAAGCGAATCAGGTTTCGGGCGGTACCATCAATCAATGGGGGTTGAGGCTTGTGGTGGCCCTTGGGGTCGCCGTCGGAATTGCACTCGGCACCTTCCGGATCATTACCGGGACGCCCCTCTTTTTGTATATCGCAGCAGGATACCTGATAGTAATAGTGCAGACCATCTTTGCGCCAAAAGCGATTATTCCTCTTGCCTACGATTCCGGAGGTGTAACCACGTCTACTGTGACAGTTCCAATAGTAGCGGCCTTAGGACTGGGGCTTTCAGCAACCATCCCGGGCCGCAACCCGGCCCTTGACGGGTTCGGTTTGATTGCCTTTGCAAGCCTTTTTCCAGTGATTACAGTAATGGCTTATGTTCAGATTGTTCAATGGTGGGGCAGAAAACATGTCAAGTCCAGAAGGGAGAGATAACATGCGATTTAAATTAATCATTGCGACAGTGAAGACTGATGTGACAGATAGTATCGTGGATGCGGCAAAGGAGGCCGGCGCCACCGGCGCCACTATTATTCCTTCCCGTGGCACGGGCATTCATGAGGCAAAGACCTTTTTTGGCCTGACTTTAGAGGCACAGACAGATTCTGTACTGTTTCTCTTAGAGGAACACCTCGTCGATCAGGTCATGAACGCGATATATGAGGCCGGACATTTCGAAAAGCCGGGCACTGGTATCGCTTTCGTATTGCCTGTGGACCAGGCAGTTGGCCTGGAGAGCCAGGTTGAGAGTTTCAAAAGTCGTTTGTTGAACAAGAAAAGCTTGAAGACGGACAGCGATGGCATACGGTGACGTCAGTGGTATACAACAGCATTGGAGTGATGGAGTGGTGGCCTCCGGCTCGTAGACCCTACGGCTCGGAGAGAGTAATGGAGATAAACCTCCTCGCTTGATAAGGAGTGGATGACTATCGTTTACCAACGGCTGTGATTTACACCGGCCGGCTCCTTGTGTCTAAATCGAAAATAAGGAGGAACGACAATCATGAAGGCAATGATATTGAATGAAATCTCCAGCTTTGCAGAAAACAGAGAGCCTCTTCAAATGGTTGATCTGCCCGATCCTGTTCCCGGAGAGGGAGAAATCTTAGTTAGGATTTCAGCCTGCGGGGTTTGTCACACCGAGTTGGATGAAATCGAGGGAAGAACCCCGCCGCCCCGGTTCCCGATGGTCCTTGGACATCAGGTCGTTGGGAAGGTAATAGAAACGGGGAAAGGCGCAGGCAGTTTAAGGTCGGGAGACCGGGTCGGAATCGGCTGGATCTATTCTGCCTGCGGAAAATGCGAGTTTTGCATTAAGGGGGATGAAAATCTGTGCGAGGAATTCAAAGCAACCGGTAGGGATGCCTATGGCGGATATGCAGAATATATTACCGTCCTGGAGGATTTTGCCTATAAGATTCCTGACACCTTTTCTGATTCGGAGGCAGCGCCCCTGCTATGTGCAGGGGCAATAGGCTACCGCTCTTTGAGATTGACCAATATGAAAGACGGGCAGAGGCTGGGGCTTACCGGATTCGGCGCCTCTGCCCATCTCGTGCTCAAAATGGTGAAATTCAAATACCCGGAGTCAGAAGTATTTGTCTTTGCAAGGAGTGAAAAGGAGAGGGGCTTTGCCAAAGAATTGGGGGCTGTCTGGGCGGGCGACTCGGAAGAGTCATCCCCTGTGAAGCTGGATTGCATAATTGACACCACACCTGTATGGAAACCGGTGGTTGAAGCCTTGAGAAATCTGAGAAGCGGCGGAAGACTGGTAATTAATGCCATTCGCAAAGAGGACATCGACAGGGAATATCTCCTGAAATTGGACTACGCCAGCCATCTCTGGCTCGAAAAGGAGATCAAGAGCGTGGCTAATGTTGCCAGAAGAGATGTCAGCGAATTCTTGGAGCTTGCATCCCGGATTCCGATAAAACCGGAGGTTCAGGAGTTCGGATTGGACGAGGCAAACAGGGCATTGGTGGAACTTAAGGAACGTAAAATCAGGGGTGCAAAAGTCTTAAAGATCTGATATTGAAAAAGCTGATGACCCATTTCAGGTTTATACGGATTAGAGGAGGGAGTTCTCCATGGAAAAAATAGCATTTGAACAATTATTTACCCAGCGTACTTTGAGGGAACTGTTTCCACACGAGCGGGCTGATCTCTTTTTCGAAGGGCTCTACGGAGATCCGTTAGAAGGGGCCTATGACATCAGCCTTGTATTCAAAGGGCAAGACCGGGACACTCTGCAGTTTGAGTTTCAACTGGAACAGCGGCCTGGAAAGTGCTTAGCCTGTAATCTCACATATGGGTTGCCAGAAGTATTTTCGCGCCATCCGATTATCAATATCAAAGGACTGATTCGCGAAATTGATCAAATGTTAGGTGGTCAATGGAAATGCGCCGGCTGGCGACTGGGCCTCACCCGGGAGGTATCACGCGAACTCCATATTCTCCCGTTAATCATTACCATCTCAAGGTGAACCAACCAATAATTTTACCACGAAGCACACGAAGGGCACGAAAAGGAGTTTTAGGGATTGGTTTTAGCGGCAACTATTTAGATTTTTTTCTTACTCATACTCATAATCTTAATCTTACTCAACACGATTATGATTAAGAGTACGATTAAGATTATGATACGCCCGTAAACGGTCCTTATTTAAGAGCAATTGCGAATTGCTGTCAGTGGTTAGCTTTAAGAGGATTACTCTGAACCTGTGAACACTTACCATCTGTTCTACAGGCCTTGAGATAAAATTAACATTTTGGAATTAACTCTTCAGGGACATCCATCAGTCGCGGGCTTTCAGCATCTTTTTGGGAGAGAATCGGGTATTCAACCGGCCAGTCGATACCTATCACCGGATCTGACCATAATATCCCATACTCATCTCCGGGGGCATAAAGATCGGTGCACTTATACACCACATCCGCTGTTTCGCTTATGACGCAGAAACCATGGGCAAAGCCCTCGGGAATGAATAACTGGCGCTTGGTTTTTTCCGAAAGAATGGTCCCCGTCCATTGGCCGAAGGTGGATGACCCACGCCGTATATCCACTGCAACGTCAAAGACTTCTCCCCTAATCACATATATCAGTTTCCCCTGGGGATGCTTGAGTTGATAGTGAAGCCCGCGTAGCGTGCCCCGGCATGAATGGGAGTGGTTGTCCTGGACAAAGGGCTTATCCATCCCGGTTGCAAGGTATTTTTGCCAATGGTAGACCTCCAAGAAAAAACCTCGATCATCTTTGAACGCCTTAGGCTCAATCAGAAGGACCCCCGGGAGGGACTTTTCAGTACATTTCAGTGTCATTCTTATTATTTCCCCCTTCAGAAAGGATCTCCATTAGGTACTGGCCGTAATCATTATTGAGCATATCTTTAGCAAGTTTTTTTAACTGGTTCCCGTCTATATAGCCGCGCTGGTAAGCGATCTCTTCAATACACGCAATCTTGAGGCCCTGCCGTTCCTGTATGGCCATCACAAAACTACTGGCCTGCTGGAGAGACTCATGGGTTCCGGTATCGAGCCATGCAAAGCCCCGACCGAAGATCTCCACCCTGAGCTGGCCACGCCGCAGGTATTCTAAGTTGATGTCCGTAATTTCAAGCTCTCCCCGGACCGAGGGTGTGAGGTTTTCCGCTATGGATACCACATCGTTGTCATAGAAGTAGAGTCCAGGAACTGCATACCTTGATTTAGGCCTGTCAGGTTTTTCCTCAATGCCGGTAACCCTGCCGTCAGAGTCAAACTCCACAACACCATATCGTTCAGGATCTCTGACAAAATAACCGAAGATAACCCCCCCCTTCTCAGATCGGGCACATCTCTTTAATATTTCGGAAAGTCCACGGCCGTAAAATATATTGTCCCCGAGGACAAGGGCCACTCCGTCATTGCCGATGAACCTCTTCCCGATAATAAAGGCCTGGGCCAGGCCCTCTGGTCGTGGCTGCTCCGCGTACGAGAAAGAGAGACCGAGCTGAGATCCATCACTAAACAGTTCTTTGAATCTTGGCAAATCCTCAGGAGTTGAAATAATGAGTATTTCCCGGATCCCTGCTAAAATGAGAACTGACAACGGATAGTATATCATCGGCTTATCATATACCGGCATCAGTTGTTTGCTCACGACTCTAGTTATTGGATACAAGCGGGTCCCTGCCCCCCCTGCCAGGATTATTCCTTTCATAATAAAAACTCCTATAGATCTTAAAAAATGTTTTTTGCGATAGTCCCGCGTTTGCCTCTCGAAACCAAATAATTAGGGCGCCTAAGAGATTTGACAACCCCGAAAAACCCTCAATAATCCTTTGGCCTCTCCTTTACCTGTGATGGTGTGTCGAACGCCTCTTCAAGAGACCTGACAGCAATGTCAAGATGTTGGCCCTCCACCACGCAGGATATGCTTGAAATGGAAGTGCAGATAACGAGAGAACTTATCCCAACTGAGGCTATGGAAGAAAACATCGCACCATGCACGCTGGGTTTCTCACGCAGGTGAGGTCCAAATACAGTTATTACAGCCACATCCGGGGTGTAGGATATTACCTTAGCGTCAATAGTCGGTTTTATCTCATCTAAGACGGCTAAGGCCGAGTCCAGGTCCTTTTGATCTATTACCAATGAGAAATTGCCGCAGTCATCCAGGTCAAAACTCTCCACCAGGAGTTCTATGTTGATGCTATTCTCTCCCATAGCCCTCAACACAGTGCCTGCAACACTCACATGATCCGGCACGGACATGATTTTAACTAAAGCCCGTCCGTCACTCTGCATGATTCCGCCGATTTTGATCCTGTCCATCCCCCCGCTCGTACCAGTCAGTTACCTATCACTCTAACAACTTTAGTCACTTATCCCAACTAATTAATCCCAGGTTCTCTTGTCTTCGATTTTTTTGTGAAGGTCGGGGATAGTCCCCCTCGGGACGACCTGAACCGAGCCTTTAATGGTCAGGATATCCTTTATATCACGCTCAATCCGTGCGCAAAGCATATCCGTGCCGGAGCTTACTTCTTTCATTTCCACCAAGAAAGTCATAATGTCTCTGTCAACTTCCCGCGTAATTACTACCTGGTACTTGAACACCTCCCGATACTTAGATATGACTTCATCTGCCTGCCACGGATGGATAAACGTCCCCCTCACCTTGGCGGCCTGGCCGGTTCTCCCAAGGATCTTTTTCAGCATCAGGCCGGTTCTCCCACAGGGACATTGTTCCTGGGCTAAAGCTGAAAGATCCCCTGTTGCCATACGGATCATCGGATAGGAGATATTGAAATTGGTGGCAACGATCTCTCCCGCAGCCCCAGGCCTTACCTGTGTGCCGGTATGGGGGTCAACTACTTCGACCAAGATATTATCAGGCACATGGAGGCCGGTCATGTATGAACATTCATACCCGATACAACCCAGAAACACCGTTCCATAGCCCTGCCGGATGGTCATCCCAAGATTGGTTTCGAGGCGCGTGCGGAGGGATTCAGGGAGCATCTCTGCGCTCACAAGGGCCTTTTCCAGCAGGATGTCCTTTCTCAGATTCAGGCCCATCGCCTCTGCTCGTTGGGCCAGAGTCATCAAGAAGCTCGGCGTGCCCATGAATCCATTGACCTTCAACCCCTGCATGATCTTGACCTGCATCAGCGTGTTTCCAATGCCTGTGGGAACCACTGTTCCACCGATCATCTTCACCGACTCGTCCAACATGAAGGCAAAAGGCCAGAGGTGGTAATTAAAGGTATTGATAATTCGATCTCCCGGCTTGAAGCCGACTGCACAAAGGGCTTCAGCCCAGGAGGTGTCCACATATTCCTGTTCCCCTGGTTGGTAGATAAGTCCTGGATTTACGTAAATCCGTCTGAAATTGTCAGGATCAATGGTATTAAACCCTCCGAATGGAGGATCCTTTTGCTGCCTCTCTACCAGATCCTCAATGCGTAAGAGGGGAAGCCTTTCCAGATAATCAAGACCCTTGATGTCTGAGATCTTTAGGCCTGCCGAGTCGAAGATCTCTTTATATGCCTTCGAATGCCGGTAGGCATGCTGAACAATATCAACAAACCTCTGCCTCAGGCGGGACCTTCGTTCTTCCTGGCCCATGGTCTCGCGTGCCCTGTCAAAAAAACGACTGCTCGGTGGCATATTTCCTCTCTCCTGTCTGCTTTGAAGCTATTGATGTGAAAGAATATAGCGTTTCAGATAATGATTTTGGCAAGGCCAGAGGGAGGAATCCGAGTAAGTCGTACATATTAGTACGTCGTCGAGGATTCTGACCGATAACGCAGTCCAAAATCTTTATCTGGAAGGCTATAGGTCAATGTTTGGCCTGTTCCAACACACCCAACCTCTTGCGCGCCTTCCCGGCGTATTCGCTTTCAGGATCCTTTTCCATTATTTCCCGGTATAATTTTATGGCATGGTCAGGGTTATTTTGAAGCTCTTCCAACTGGGCAGTTTCAAAAAGCTCTTTGGCATTGCTCCCAGAACAGCCTGCAATTGACAACGCAGAAATCATCACCAAAACCAGAATGAATCGTTTCATCAGATCTCCCCCTATCTCTCTCTTTGAAATGCATACGCCGCATTTAATAATTCCTATTTTGCCCTCTCGGTCGCAAGGTGTCAACCAAAGAAAAATCGTGGGAGTTCACCGCTGGACCCTGTCGAAGATCCCCCGCTTGTGGCGGGGGGAACCAGTGAACTGTTACTGTAAGCACAGAATTGGGTGGCGCCTTATATATTGACAGAAATGGTCACATAAATGTATATGGTTCAGTGTGGAATTCAAAGGGGGATTACAGAGCCATAGAATAACCATCACAGAAGCAAACAAGCTTCACAACCATTCACGGGTTCAGAGGTTCCCCCCCACAGGCGGGGGATCTTCGACAGGGTTCAAGGATTCACCAAAATTCCGGAGGTTGACGTATGGATCGCTCAGAGGTTGAACAGGTAATAGAACGTTGCGAGTTTTTCAGAGGGCTTGACAAAAAACATATCAACGAAATAGTCACTCTCTGCGAGGTACGAACATATGAACCTGGAGAATGCGTCTTCAGCCAGGGCGATTTTGGAGAGCACCTGTATATAATAGCTGAAGGCCATATATTCTTAGAGAGGTCGATGGACCTGGGCATGCGCAAGGGAAACGCTGTAATCGGAGTCCTCGGGAAGGGGCGGGTCCTGGGTTGCTGGTCCACCCTTTTAGGCGAACCGCACAATCTCATGTCTTCGGCCATCTGTCAAAAACCTACCAGGTTGGTGGTCATAAAGGGGACAGATCTAAGAGATATGATGACCAGCAACAGTGAGCTTGGATTTAATCTGTTAGAAAAGCTCTGCTTCCTGCTTAGAGACAGAATACAGGAAACACTTGGCGCAATGGAAAAGATATAGCAACCGTTCATGGGTTCCCCCCGCCACAGGCGGGGGATCTTCGACAGAGTTTCCCGCGGGATTCAGGGTTTAAGGTTCAAAGGATTAGAGGTTAAGTTATTATTTGTTTTTGGATTCATACTCTTAATCGTACTCTTAATCATAATCGTTTTGAGTAAGATTACGATTATGATTAAGATTATGAAATAGGGAAGTTATTTCGTTCAGGCACTATTTAGGGGTCTTCTGGTGGATGAGGCAATTCGTGCCCAAGAAGCAGCTATGTTAGATGATATAACTTTTCAGCTTGCACGATTTGGAAGAGAAAGAAGAAATCTTATCCCCATACTTCAGATGATCCAGGAGAGGCATGCTTATCTCCCGCCTGAGGCCTTAAAGATAGTTGCCGAACACCTGCAAACCGCGGTGTGTGAGGTCTATGGGGTAGCCACATTTTACAATCAGTTTCGATTTCACCCACCCGGAAAGCACCACATCAAGGTATGTCTCGGTACGGCCTGTCACGTGAGAGGTGGTGACATTATACTCGAAAATTTTGAACGGAAGCTCGAAATCAGCGAAGGGGAGACAACGCCCGACCGGGAATTCAGCATAGAAAGGGTGGTCTGCGTGGGATGCTGTGCCTTAGCCCCTGTGGCTATTGTTGATGAAAACGTACATGGGCATGTAGCGCCAAGCAAAGTAGAAGGCCTAATCTTAGGTTTTCAGATAGAAAAGGAAAAAGAAGAAAGAGAAAAGCAGAAAGATGGATCAGCCCAATAAGAAAGATCTGGATCAGGCATTCAGCGCCATTCATGAAGAGGCAGTTAAACGCCGAAGGGCATTTACTGAAGATCCTGCCCCCAAGATACACATTGGAATGGCGACTTGCGGCATTGCCTCCGGGGCCTTAGAGACAAAGAGCGCCTTTGAGGAAGCATTGGCTGAGCGAGACATCGAGGCCCGCATACATCCTGTGGGATGTATCGGCCATTGCTATGCAGAACCTGTGGTCATTATTGAAAACCCAGGATTCCCCGCAATTTTTTATCACCAGGTAACCCCGGGGAAGGCAAGGATGTTAGTGAAGTCGTTCTTAGAAAAGGGGGATCCCCTTTTTGAGTATCTGTTAGGCGCCATGGAGGAAAACGAAATGATTCCCCAGGTGTCGGATTTTCCACGGTTCTACCACGAAAAACGGGTGGTAATGGAGAAATGCGGGCTCATCGATCCGGAAAACATCTATGACTACATTGCTGACGGAGGCTACGCAACCCTTGTGAAGTCCCTTCAGACATCACCCGATGAGATAGTCAATGAAGTCCTGAATGCCGGTCTAAGGGGGAGGGGTGGAGCAGGATTTCCCACAGGCAAAAAGTGGGATCTGGCAAAGAACGCTGATGGGGAGGAAAAGATAGTAATCTGCAATGCGGATGAGGGAGATCCCGGGGCCTACATGGATCGAACCATTTTGGAGAGCAATCCGCATCAGGTCCTTGAAGGGATATCTATCTGCGCCCACGCCATAGGGGCCCAAAAAGCGATTGTATATGTCAGGTCCGAATACCCCCTTGCCGTAAAAATGGTTTTAAGGGCCATAGACCAGGCCAAGGAATTAGGACTCCTTGGCAAAGGGATCTTAGGGACCTCCTTTGATCTGGAGATCGATCTGTTCCAGGGATCGGGGGCCTTTGTCTGCGGGGAGGAAACCGCCCTGATTCAATCCATTCAGGGGAAAAGGGGCATGCCGCAACATCGCCCCCCCTTCCCCTCTCAGCAAGGCCTCTGGGGTCGACCCACGGTTATCAACAATGTAAAGACCTTTGCTTCTATTCCACCCCTCCTGAGGCATGGCGCAGACTGGTACAGGGGGGTAGGAACAGAGAAGAGCCCGGGGACCGCCATATTTTCTGTGGTTGGAGATGTTTTGCACGCCGGTCTGGTGGAAATCCCGATGGGAGTGCAGCTCAGGACCCTTATATTTGATATATGCGGCGGAATCCCCAAAAAAAAGGGGTTCAAGGCCGTACAGATTGGCGGGCCATCCGGAGGATGCCTCCCCGCAGACTTCTTGGATACCCCCATTGAATTTGATTCCCTGACAGAGGCGGGGGCCATGATGGGGTCTGGTGGGATGGTGGTAATGGATGGGGATACCTGTATGGTCGATGTGGCACGCTATTTCCTTGATTTCACCCAAAAGGAGTCCTGCGGCAAATGCACGTTTTGCAGGATTGGAACCTACCATCTCCTCGACATCCTGGATCGAATAACCAAGGGAGAGGGTCG
>JAUWPC010000401.1 GCA_030611815.1 Desulfobacteraceae bacterium | reverse complement strand
GCCATTCAAGCTCATACCCGCATCCGGTCTTCCGAACTTTATCCAGGCTGTGAACATAGCTAAGACAGCACCGGCTGCAGCAGCAAGGTTGGTATTGACAAAGATCATGGCAATATCCGTGTTAGCGGCGGTGGTGGAACCGGGGTTGAAACCGAACCATCCTAACCAGAGGATGAAGACCCCTAAGGCGGCTAAAGGAATGTTGTGCCCTAAAATCGGCTTTATCGTCCCATCCTTACTGTATTTGCCTAATCGGGGACCAAGGACAATGGCGCCAGCCAGTGCGGCCCATCCCCCAACCGAGTGGACAACGGTAGAACCGGCAAAATCGATAAAACCTAATTTCTCGAGCCAGCCGCCCCCGTGGAAGAGTCCACCCCATGCCCAGCTTCCAAAGATTGGATAAATCAGGGCGCTGACAATAATGGTGTAGAGAAGGTAACCCGAAAACTTGGTCCTCTCCGCCATGGCCCCTGATACGATGGTTGCTGCCGTGGCGCAAAAAACGACCTGGAACATCCAGAAGGCCAGGACCCACGGATCGCCACTCGGCGTAAAGTCGCTGAGAAAAAACCCTGAGGTCCCTATCCATCCCGACCTTGAAATACCGAACATGAGACCAAAGCCGATAGCCCAGTAAGCTAAAGAACCCATGGAGAAATCCATAAGGTTTTTCATCATGATATTGATGGCATTCTTGGCCCGCGTAAATCCCGTTTCCACTAAAGCAAACCCTGCCTGCATAAAAAACACCAAGGCCGCCGCCACCAAGGTCCACACATAATCCGCATTAGTCTGAACCAGTGCAATGGCCTCCTTATTGGACATGGGTGTTGGTGGATCGTCTCCGGCCCATGCCATGGAAATCAGACTCGTCAGCAGTATCAAAAACATGACAATGGTTTTCATTATTACTCATCCCCCTTTCTAAATAGTGTCTGAACGAAAACTGTCTTTTTCGCCCATATCTGCGTCAGACTCATCAGGCACTCAGTCATCTGAGTGCCTGATCGTCTTCCTTGATCTGAACGAAAAATCCTAGTTTTCGTTCGGACACTAAATGGCATCTTTACCGGTTTCCCCGGTCCTGATGCGGATAACGTCTTCCAGAGGCAAAACAAAGATTTTACCGTCGCCTATGGTACCGGTGCGTGCCTGCTCTTGAATTGTGGCCACGGCCTTACCGACCATTGATGCCTCAAGAACTACTTCGATCTTTACCTTCGCTATAAAGTCCACCTGGTACTCTGCCCCGCGATAGACCTCCTTATGCCCCCTCTGACGCCCAAATCCCTTTACTTCACTGACCGTCATCCCTTTTACCCCGATCTCGGTGAGAGCATGCTTCACATCATCTAACTTAAATGGTTTGATGATCGCCTCTATTTTTTTCATGAAAACTCCTCCCTCCTTAGATCTCTAAATTTATGCTTCAACTCCCTGCATACAGTTGCCAGCAGATAACAGCAAAGGTCATGCCATGATCTTTGTGTGATGGCCGATTTACGTATAACGGTCTGCAATCACGTATTATTTAGCGCATCGAATTCTGGGAGGGGAGATTCTGTCATAATTCGGTTTTGTAGTTTAGGGCATTTAGTACTACAGGATTGTAGTTTAATTGTTAGTAAACACCTTTTTTGTAGGTGCCGTCACAACCCACCAATTCGGGCTGAAATCCCATTCGTCAATCTCAGATGCTATCTTCTATTCTTGACTGAATGGATGGTTCGATGAATGGACTTGTGGATGATCAGGATGAATGGGTGAGGTATCTGAATAATCCGTGGAAATCTGCTTGCCCTGTGGAATCCCCGACTACTCGGGACTATTCCTCTGGGGCGAAATCTGCGGATAGGGAAATGTTTAAAGGACGTTATCGTCTATATGGGTACAAACAATATGAATTTCCTCGGTCCTGTTTATTGGGGCGACAGTATAAAGGTGGACGCCAAAGTTACAGCAAAAAAGGAAACCAATAAGGGTTGGTTGTGCGAGTATGATTGGGCGATTCGAAATCAAAACAACATAGTGGTGGGAGAAGGCCATAACATCTGACTCTTTAGAAAAGAGTGATGCCTTAGTTAACGGCATTCTGTTGTGGATCTGATAGCTGTCGGTGACTCTAAATATCAAAAGGAAGTATTCAATGGAAAATTTCAAGAGATTAGTACATGCGATTTGGGGCTGCGAATACCGTCTTGTATGGTCAGCCCTGAAACCATACTTTAGTTCCGGGTAAAACCAATGTCCACTCCGAAAATTGATTGACATACTCCACATATTGAGCACCCTCGCCAAAATCATGCAAGGCTGCCAGATCAATCTTTCACGTTTTGCCTGGAAAATCCAACAGATGGTTCATATAGGTAGCCTTCTGTTTTAGGATCACCTTATTTTTGTCTGTGATAGCAGTGGTCAATACCTCCCACAAAGGCCCATTTCTTTGTAATTGGCTCATTTTTTCTGCCATTATTTGGGGATACAGGAGCGATGCTTGAATGCGATTTCAGTTGACAAAGGCTATCTCTTGGGTCTTAATAGCATTGAGTGTCATTCATTTTCAGCAATCTCTATATAAGTCAACCACATAACCCTAACCTTCTTGAGGAAACCATGAAAAGATGTTTCCAGAAGGTACCGATAATA
>JAUWPC010000062.1 GCA_030611815.1 Desulfobacteraceae bacterium | reverse complement strand
GATCCAGGAACTCTAATTAGCGGCCTTTTTCGCCTCCATCCTCTGAACTGACCAGGAGATAATTTTCCCCGAAAGAGACATCCCCAAGAAGACCAGCATCAGCACCATAAAGACTCCCATGTATCGGAGGACAAGGGTCCCGATAATCCATGTCCAGTTGTCTTTGACGATGACGACATCTGTACTCTCTTTTCCCCCTTTTGAGATAGTTATGGAATGCCATGGCATTTTTCCGTCATCTTCAATATAGGTGGCGTCTTTCCACTCCCTGAATTTGATATTTTCGAAGTCCTTCAATGCCTCCCTGTAGAATGAAACGACCTCATCGTGGGATAATGAGGTCTTCAATTCCAAACGCGAATCTGTTTTTTGGGTGGTCGTTCCCTGAGGTATGACAGGCGCTCCGAGGAAATCCTTCGCATTTGAGGAGAGGGGAAAGAAGAGCGAGACTAAGAGGAAGAACACTATTTTTTTCATTGTTATACACCTAACCCGGAAAAACCGGAATTGCGAATTCAGGAATTAAGGAATTGAGGAATTAGAAAAATCTCCTCAACGTGATCCATGAATCCCGAACCCTGAGCGGAAACTAAGCGGGTTGCCCAAAGTTTAACCGTTTTCAATACCGGCGGAAACCCTTTCTATTACTGGCTTACCGGGCACTGCAAAAAATGTCTTGTGTTTTCTGCACAAGACTTAAATGGTAACTGTTCAATACCCAGTATCCTTCAATTCCTCAATTCCTAAATCCCTCAATTCCCAAATTGATTAATCAAACATCGCGATAAACATCCCTGCTGCTGCGGCAGAGCCGATAACCCCCGCGAGATTGGGACCCACGGCATGCATGAGGAGGTGATTGGTCTTGTCATACTTGAGACCCACCACCTGGGAGACACGTGCCGCCATCGGTACTGCCGAGACTCCTGCTGAACCGATAAGGGGGTTAATCTTCTCTTTCAGAAAGAGGTTCATGATTTTGACTGTCACAATACCACCGATGGTGCAGACTGCAAAATCGACCAGGCCCAGGCCAAAGATGAAAAGGGGCTTCCAGCTCAGGAACTTGTCTGCCTGCATTGTTGCGCCGACTGCAATACCCAGGAATATGGTAACGATATTCATGAGCGATCCCTGGGCCGAATCGGTCAACCTGGCAACGACGCCGCTTTCTTTCATCAGGTTTCCAAACATGAACATCCCCATCAAAGGAATGACGGAAGGCACTAAGAGTGCAATGATGCCCACGGTTATCAATGGAAAGAGTATTTTCTCCTGTTTTGAGACAGGTCTTAATTGACGCATACGGATTTTTCTTTCCTTAGCATTGGTCATTAATCTCATTATGGGGGGCTGGAGAAGGGGAACCATGGCCATGTAGGAATATGCGGCTAATGCATTTGGGCCAAGGAGTTGGGGTGCCAAATGCTGGGTCAAATAGATGGTGGTTGGGCCGTCGGCTCCGCCAATGATGCTGACAGAGGCTGCCTCCTTGAGGGTGAAGCCCACTAACACCGTACCAGTAAAGGTTATAAAAACGCCTAACTGTGCGCCGGCCCCGATAAGGAGGGTCTTGGGATTGGCAATAAGAGGGCCGAAGTCGGTCATGGCGCCTAAACCCAAAAAGATTACGCAGGGGATGATCTCCCATTGCAGCCCGTAGCGGTAAAAGAACTGCAGGAGCTGGGGATGGCCGTGGGAATCGCCCATCAATGGAACAAGGGGGAAGTTAACGATAAATATCCCGAAACCGATCGGGAGGAGTAAAAGCGGTTCAAATTTTTTTGCAATAGCCAAGTATATGAACATGCAGCCCACGGCCCACATAATAATGACGTTCCACTGGAAGTTGAATATCCCGGTTGTATGGAGGGTACCATGTAACATGTCCAATATTTCATTAGCCGTCATGTCGAGATCCTCTCAGGAATTTGATATATTATTTTAAGTAACTGTAGAAAGATGATAGATTCAAAAGAGCTACAGTGCGGCTATAATATAGCTACGTTTTGATGTCAAGGCCAAAATCAAGTCAATTACGGAAAAACGTCTTTGCTGAGATATTTTTCAGAAAAAGTTTGACAGCCTTACAACTGTTGCAATATTTTCTTGAAACCCATAAGATATGGGGGCTTTTACAGAAACGTCAAATAGACCTCGCCATATAGCATTTTTTTATTGCCATATGGCGATATTTTGGGCGGGACTCAACTATTCAACCACTTAACGAAGTCTGAATAGAATGTAATAGGAGGCTGAGATGACAGAACACACAGGTCACGAAGATTTGCAGGCCGCACTGAAAAGGTGGTCTGAAGGGGTGGAAAAGAAGTTAAGCAAGCGGCCGGAGAGAAAAGCGGAGTTTGTCAACACTTCCGGCATCCCGGTCAGGAGACTCTATACCCCCCTTGATGGTGCAGACGCCAGCTACCTGTCAGAGGTTGGTCTCCCCGGTGAATACCCCTTTACCAGGGGCGTTCAGCCCACCATGTTCAGAGGACGGTACTGGACCATGCGGCAGTATGCCGGATTTGCCACGGCCGAGGAATCCAACAGGCGGTATCGGTTCCTGCTGGACCAGGGCCAGACAGGACTGTCCGTGGCCTTCGACCTTCCTACCCAGATAGGCTATGATTCGGATAATGAGATGGCCATCGGGGAAGTGGGGAAGGTGGGCGTGGCAATAGACTCATTGGAGGATGTGGAGGCCCTTTTCAATAAGATACCCCTTGATAAGGTCAGCACCTCCATGACCATTAATGCCCCTGCTGCTGTCCTGTTAGCTATGTACATGGCTGTGGCAGAGAAACAGGGCGTTTCAGCCGACAAACTGAGGGGCACCATACAAAACGATATCCTTAAGGAATACTCATCCCGAGGTACCTATATATATCCACCCAAACCGTCCATGCGGATTATTACAGATATATTCTCCTATTGCGCTGAAAATATCCCCATGTGGAACATGATCAGCATCAGCGGGTATCATATCAGGGAGGCGGGTTCCACTGCCGTGCAGGAGGTGGCCTTCACATTGGCGAACGGGATTGCGTACGTCCAGGCGGCGCTTGAAGTCGGTCTGGATGTGGATACATTCGGTCCCAGGCTATCCTTTTTTTTTAATGCCCACTCGGATTTCTTTGAAGAGGTCGCCAAGTACAGGGCCGCGCGGCGTTTGTGGGCAGAAATAATGAAGGAAAGATTTAAAGCCAAAAATCCCAAGTCTATGATGATCCGCTTTCACACCCAGACAGCGGGGTGTACCCTGACAGCGCCACAGCCCAAAAACAACATTGTGCGTGTTGCCTTTCAGGCCATGGCCGCGGTCTTGGGGGGTACCCAGTCGCTGCATACCAATTCTATGGATGAAGCCCTTTGCCTGCCTTCAGAAGAGGCCGTTCAGATTGCACTCAGGACACAGCAGTTGATTGCCTACGAGACGGGCGTGACCGACACAGTGGATCCCTTGGCCGGGTCCTACTATTTGGAAAATCTCACCAATGAGATCTATGAGCGGGCCGCTGCCTATATCAAAAAGATTGATGAATTAGGGGGGGCTGCAGAGGCTATTGAAAAGGGGTTTATCCAGCGGGAAATCCAGGACAGCGCTTACAGGTATCAGCGCGAAATCGAACAGGAAGAGAGGATCGTTGTAGGGGTGAATCGATTCCAGGTGGAGGAGGAGAAGCCGACCAATCTCCTGAGGGTAGACCCGGCTGTCCGCACATCGCAGATCGAGAGGCTGAAGAAACTTCGATCGGAAAGGGATGATGCCGTGGTGGGAAGGCGCTTAGCTGATTTGAAACAGGGGGCCGAAGGGGACCAGAATCTGATCCCCCTCATGTTGAAGGCCGTCAAGGCCTATGCCACCCTCGGGGAAATCTGTGATGTATTGAGGGGGGTATTCGGTGAATATCAGCAGGTTAACACCCTGGGATAGATTGTCGATTGTTGATTGATGATTGACGACCAACGAATGACGAATAACAAATGACGAATTAGCAACCAGGAGAGATCGGATATGGGAAAAGAGAAGAAGATAAGGGTGTTAGCAGCTAAGCCCGGACTGGACGGTCATGACAGGGGGGTCAAGGTAGTGGCTCGTGCCCTGATGGACGCTGGTATGGAGGTGGTTTACACTGGTTTGAGACAGACTCCTTCACAGATTGTGGAATCTGCCATCCAGGAGGACGTGGATGTCATTGCCATGAGCATCCTGTCCGGGGCCCACGATTACCTGTTCCCAAAGGTAATGGAACTGTTAGAGGAAAAGGACGTGGATGACATGTTAGTCATAGGCGGCGGCATTATTCCTGACGAAGATATTCCTGCACTGAAAGGGGCCGGCATTGCAGAGGTCTTTGGCCCTGGAACAACTACCACTCAGATAATAGACTACATAAAAAGTAACGTGAAAACCCGATACTGAAATCAGGCCAAGCCCCTGATGACACCGGTCATCCGGGGCTTGAAGTCCTCTTGCTCGATCTTATTCATTTTTCCATTCAGGTTTCCTCTTTTCTAAAAAGGCCTTTAACCCTTCCTGAGCATCGGCCGTCTTCATGAGTTCGTCTAAATAGATATCTTCAATAATCTTGAGCGACGGTTCAAAATCGTCCATCAGCCCGGCCGTGACGGCCTTTTTGGTTTTTCTCAAGACCTCTGCGCTCAGCTTGAGGTAGGGCTTCACGAATTTATCTGTGGCGGATTTCAGTTCTTCCTTAGCCACCACCTTGTTCACCAACCCCATATTCAGGGCTTCATCTGCCGATATAATCCTTCCTGACAGGATCAGGTCCATAGCCGCCTTTCGTCCAATGATGCGGGGCATGATCTGTGCGGCAATGGGCGGAAACACTCCAACCTGTATTTCGGGCTGGCCGTATTTGGCGTCCTCAGAAGATATTACGAGGTCGCAGAAAACGGCTAATTCGCATCCGCCGCCGAGGCAGGAGCCATAGACTGAGGCTAACGTGGGAATTCCAATACTGTCCATAAGACGAAACATGCGGTGGAAGACTCCAATCATCTTGGGGGCCAGGTCACCCATATGCTCTCCCACATCCACTCCGGCTGAAAAACATTTACCCTTAGCGTCAAAAAGGACCAAATTGAGATCTTTTTTCCCCTGCCACTCTTCCAATATCTCATTGATTTCTTCCATCATTGCAATGTTCAGGATATTCACAGGGGGCCTGTTAAGGGTGATGGTGCCTAATCCGTCCTTAAAGTCGGTTTCAATATGCTCATAACCCATAATATCGCTCCTTTCATTCTTATTGTCATTGGTCATTAGTCATTGGTCATTTGCTTAGCACTGACTTTCAATCGACAATCATCAATCATCAATCGACAATCCCATGCGCTCCTTTCCTTCATAAAAAAATGGCAGGCGGGCCTGTATCACCGCCCTGCCTGCCACATAGGTTAATAATGTTAAAATAAAGCTGTTATTCCTTGGGCTTTCCAAGCGCGTTTGCGAACATATCCATATCCCATGTCTTGCACTCGGCGATATCCTGGCGGAATTTGATGAAGTCAATGGTATCCTGACCCGTGATCCGCTTGGTATTAAAGGCACCGAAGCCCAGGAATGCCTCACCGCCCATATTGGCGGCCAACCAGTGACGGTTGTAATTCTTGGAGTAATCCCAGAAAAATTTCTTCTTGGCACGAATGCTGTCAATGGACTTGATCAGACATCCGGGAAAGAGGTTGGCAAAGGTCCATACGATCTTGTCTACTTCTTTGTCCAACAGTTCAAAATCTGCATTGGCCTGATGCTCCTTGACGAATCCGCGCGCCTCCTTGGCCGCGTCTCCCCGCTTGAATTCTCCATAGACGATCTCACCATCATCCACATACTTGTCCGTAATGATCATGGGGTTCCTGACCCACTCACCATCAACCTTCAGGACCGGTACGCACTTGCTGATGAGGTTCTTCATCTTCATTTTATAGGCAGACCACATCTCACATGAGACGCAGTTCCACATGGCATCTTCCATACCGAGGAACCATGGGAGAAAGTCAGAAGAGCCGCCATCGGGTGCAGAACCGTGCCTCGGACCTGCCTGCCCGAAAATAGCCAAATCTGAAGCAAGCGCCAAATCGCAGGCCATCCCGATCTCCTGGCCACCGGCCACCCTCATGCCGTTGACCCTGCAGATGACCGGCTTTTTACAGGCCAAGATGGCATCCACCATGTGGTTGAAAAGCTCCATATACTGGCCGTATTCATCGCACCTGAGGCTGTAAAATTCACTGTATTCCTTGGTGTTGCCGCCGGTGCAGAAGGCGTAGGGGCCTGTGGCCGTAAAAACGGCCGCCACAACGCTCCTGTCAAGTGAGGCGTTTTCAAAACCCGCGATCACGCCTTTTACCATCTCTGTCGTGTAAGAGTTGTACTGCTTCGGGTTGTTCAAGCGAATCCACGACACGTAGAGACCGTCCACCACATTCCCTTTGGGATCTGTAAGGGGACGCTTTTCATAAACCACACAGGGAGCCTCTGTTCCCCAGTGGACGTCAGTGTGCAAAGCATGATCTTTTATTTCATTGTCTCTCGGCATCCATTCTAAAGCCATAATGTATCCTCCTCTTATTTTTTTTATTCTCTGTTCTGGTTTAACTTCTCCGTTTCACACATAGGGACCGCGGGATAGGCCTAAAAATCAGGCGTCAGTACGATCCGTTTCATGGGCGGTGTCTTGTGGGCCTCGGCAAATGTCTCGGCAATGGTGCTCATGGCACGGGTTTCCACAAAATTCTCCATATTTATCTTGCCGCTCAACACCATATTCAAGACAATCGGATAGTACTCGGGGAGGCATCCCCAGGTGCCGATGATATCGGCATCAAAGGCCATTAGGCGGCCGATGGCGTACTCTGTCTTGGCAAGGCCGAATCCCACGACAATCAATTTGCCGGTAAATCCGAGTACGGCAAGTGCAATCTCCTGTCCCCCCTTCGCTCCGGTTACCTCAAAAATCTTCCACCCGAAATTGGGGAACCCGTTTCCCTTGCAGAGCCCCTTGAATTCCTTGGACACGGTCCTGGCATCTTTGTCAGTGGAATTGATGACAAAGTCTGCTCCGTAATTAAGTGCCCGGTCCAATTTCTCTTGATTACGGGCGATTCCGACGACCGTCTTTGCGCCCAAGGCCTTGGCGACCTGCCCCATATATTGACCCACGCCACCGGTAATTCCCACTACCACAACATTATCGCCCGGCTGCAGGTCGGCCCTCTTGGCCGCCTGATATGGGGTGGTCGCGGCGTCAGCCACGACGGCAAACTGGGAGAGGGGAATATCTCCGCGGTCTTTGATCTCACAAAGGTCAATGCTCGGCACAGGTATGTGGCTCGAAAAACCGCCATAGAGCCCGAGGCTGTTGCCGGGCATCTTCTGGGCGAGGCATCTGTTCCCGCGGCCGGTCTTGCAGAGCATGCACTTTCGGCAGGGCATCACCGCAGGGATGATCACCTCTTTGCCGACCCATGCTTCGTCTCCGGCCACTACGGTCCCTGAAATCTCATGACCTAATGTCAAAGGGGGTTTTGAGACGGTGGGTACGCCATCGTAGAAGTAACCTAAGTCCGTGTGGCAAACCCCACAACCCGCAACCTCCACCAGGACCTCTCCGGCTCCCAATTCAGGTACTGGTATTTCTGTTTTTTCGAGTTTGCCTGGTGTTACCTCGCCGGATTCCCTGTCACGCGAGGTGGGTTGAACCATCTGCCAGGTCTGTATCTTGTCCGGTACTGCCATTTTTTTGTCCTCCTTTATTTTTGGGTGAGTCCCGCCTGAGGCGGGATTGAGTGGTTGAATAGTTGAGTAGTCAATCGGTTCAATCAGTAAACATCTCAACTACTTAACAGTTTGACCATTTAACTATAAATCCTAAATCATCCCATAGCCCCCGTCCACACAGAGGAGCTGACCGGTGATGTAGTTGCTTTCGTCGGAAGCTAAGAACGCGAATGCGGGAGAGATATCGTTCGGTTCGGCAAAGCGTTTCAGGAGGATTCTATTCATATAGATCTCCTTTAGCTTCTCATCGGTTCGTATCTTTTCCGTCATATCGGTGGCAACAATGCCGAGAGAGATAACATTGCAACAGACATTATAGCGGGCAAGCTCACGTGCAATGGACTTGGTCATGCTGAGGATGCCCCCCTTTGCCGCGCTGTAATTGATCTGGCCAACTGTGCCAACCAGGCCGGCCACGGACATGACATTTATGATCTTGCCGCTGTTCTGCTCCTTCATTCGAAGTCCAGCGGCCTGGGAGCAGAGAAATGCGCCTTTCAGGTGGATATCAATCACCTGATCCCACTGATCCTCAGTCATTTTGATCATTAATGCGGGACGGGTGAACCCGGCGTTATTGACTAAAATGTCGATTTTTCCAAAAGTTTCAACAGCAGCCCCGACCAGACCATCTACCTCTGTTTTCTGCGCCACGTCTGCCTTAACGGCGATGGCCTCGCTTCCTAAGGATTGAATTTCATCAACGACTTCCTTAGCCGCTGTTTCATTGGAAGTGTAGTTGACAACGACCTTTGCCCCTTCCTTTGCAAAACCGAGGGCAACGGCCCTCCCAACACCCCGGCTGCTGCCTGTTACTAAAGCGATTTTGTCTGTAAGTCTCATTGGTTATCCCTCATAATAAAGCTCTAATTTGATGGTCTCGGGCTCTTTAACCCCCAAACAAATATAATCACATTGTGATTACAATATAGTTACGAGGGGAATTTATTGGAAATCGATTTTCATGTCAAGCAAAATCGAAAGGGGAATTTTTTGGCACATTTTTTACTCTTTGACAGGGGTTTTCTCAGGATATATACTCCCGCTTCAGTAAAGAGCAAGGAGTAGGGAGTTGACCATGGGTCAGATAACATATTACAGCACCAATGATAAATCGGAGCGCGTCAATTTTGAGACCGCCCTGATGAACGGTCTTGCCTCCAACTACGGCCTTTACATGCTCTCCAAAGAGGATGTTCCCAGGCAGGAACCGGCCGCCATTAAGGCTATGCGAGACATGTCTTACGCGGAGATAGCCTTCGGAGTCCTTTACCCGTTCTTGAAAGAGGAAATAATGCGGGCGGATTTGAGGGAAATGCTTGAAGATGCCTATGATGATACGGAAATTCCCACGAAAGTGGGGCATGTTACGGGCAAGACCCATATCATGTGGCTGACCCAGGGGCCGACCTATTCTTTCAAGGACTATGCTGCCCGGTTTTTTGGAAGGACCCTCAATTATTTTCTCAAGAAGTCCGATCTCCGGAGGGTTGTGGCTGTTGCAACGAGCGGCGACACAGGGGGGGCCGTTGCTGATGCCCTCCATGGACTGGACAGGGTCGCCAATGTGGTGTTTTTCCCAAAGGGCTCTGTCACCGAAAGACAGCGGAGACAGATGACAACTCTGGGTGGAAACGTGTACGCCTTTGAGGTAAACGGGGATTTTGACGTATGTCAGGCCCTTGCAAAACGCCTTCTCGGGGATAAGGAGTTTGCAGGTGAGCTGTTCAACGACCCTGATAGGTTTACATCCGCAAACTCGATCAGTGTGGGGAGGCTTCTGCCTCAGGCCGTTTATCCTTTTTTTGCATATTCACGGGTTGCCGAATATGACGAACCGATGATTGCCAGTGTGCCCTCCGGGAATTTTGGAGATATGATGGGGACTGTTATTGCGAGAGAGATGGGACTTCCCATATCGAAAATAGTATGTGGCGTCAATGAGAACGATGAGTTCCCTGAATTTCTAAGGACTGAAAAATACGTGGTCCGGCCTTCGAAAAAATCGCCCTCATCTGCCATGATCGTTTCAAACCCGAGCAATTTTGCGAGGCTTATCGATCTTTACGGCGGGCATGTATACGATAAGCGGGATGATACCGGTAATGTCATCCAGGAGGGCGTGATGGATATCAGACCGGATATGGGGTCCATGAGAAGAGATTTTTACTCCATAAGCGTGAGCAATCCTGATCATTACGCGGCCATGCGGGAGGTATATGAGCAATTCGGAATCATCATAGAGCCCCATGGGGCTGTTGGCTGGCGGGCCCTGGACACCTATCTGCATGGAAACCACGACCGTCTTGCGGTTATCTATGAGACCGCCGATCCGGGTAAGTTTCCCGATGATGTTGAGAAAGCTATCGGCGTGACTCCTGATGTACCTGAGAGGATTGCGAAGCAGGCCAAACTGAAGGAAAGGATATACAGTATCGATAATGCGCCGAATGTCAAAGAAGACGGTTCAATCGTGCTGAGTGATTCGCAGTATCAAAAGGCAAAGGAGGTCATTAGAACGATCTTCAGCGACCCCTAATCACTGCTTCGCGCCCGGCCGGATCATCAGAATGCATAATAGTGGACCAACTGTTTGGTCACGGAGATGAGATCTTCCACAAGGACGTGCTCATCAGCCGCATGGGCCAAATTATTGTCTGCGCGCACAAGGCCGCAGCAGGCAATCTGGGGTCTTTCGGGCTGAAGTTCCAAAAGTACCATTCCCAGATCCGTTGAAGCGCTGATGCCGCCGAAAAGGAAGTCCTGGTATCCCCAAACGGCGGTGGCTGCTGCCCGCATTTTTTTTGAGGCATCTGTTTCGGGATCGATCTCCACGGGCGAAAAGATGTTGTAAAAATCCATCTTGAGATCCAGCAGCCTTGAGTTTTTCAGGCCATGCCTCACGGCCATTTCAATCTCGGAAACTACCTCTTCATACCTCTCGTCCGGGAGATAGCGACGGTTGACGGTGAGATGGCACTCCCCGGCAACCACGTTCTCCTTAACCCCGCCGCGGATGACATTTAGGTTGAACATGGGTGTCATCCTGTCTGAAGGCGCACCGGGCAGAGGCAGAGCCGGGAGACGGGACTCTTTCTTTTCCACGTCACTCTTGAGATCCATGAGTGCCTGCATGACTGGGATTAATTCCTCAATGGCGTTGACCCCCATCCAGTTCATCCCGGAATGGCAGCTCTTACCTACTGCGGTGATATTCGCGCGAGCAGCCCCTGCAATGCCAGTCAGGACGGCTGGCTCGATTGTCCCCAATTCTCCCCAGACCAGGTGGTTTGAGAAATAGCCTTTTTCGGCCAGATAGAGGGCGCCCGGGTAGATTCCCACTTCTTCGTCCGTGCAGAAACAACATTCCATTTGAGAGTGCGGTTCCAGGCCCATCTCATGAATGACTTTCGCTGTCGCCAGAAAACAGGCAATGGCCCCTTTCATGTCCACCGTCCCTCGACCGTACAGCTTGCCATCTTTCACCGTGCCGGCGAATGGGTCTTCGGACCAGGGGTCATCAACCGGCACCACGTCCATGTGCGCGTAGAAGGTGCTGCGCGGCTTGCCGTTCTTAAGCACACCGACCAGGTTGATTCGCTCGCCCGAAAGAGGCTCCGGGATCAGCCGGTATTTTTCCTCCGGGACCGAAACCCGCCGTGTTTCAAAACCGAACCCGTTCAGTTCGGCCTCAAGGATGTCCACAAGTTCTCCGTAATTTTCTCCGGGCGGGATAGTCGTATCCACACCAATGATTGTCCTGAGGAGATCGATGAGGTAATCTCTCTCCTGTTCAACTCTCAAAAAAGCTTCGGTGAAGTCCATTAATAGTCTCCCTTTTGGTCTGATCCTTATTTAGGCCTGATCGCCATGAAAATGGTATCGCCTATGAGATTGATTGTTGAAACCTGGGAACTACACCAACATCCATAATACAACCCCTAATCTTGAGTCAAACAGAAAATGGTGTGCCATAAACCCGAAACATTGGGATATGAAATCAGGACCAAGGCAGAAGCGATGGCCAACTGATATGAAAAGGGGGCTGTGGCTGGGGAAAGCCCCTTTCATAGACCGAAAAAAGGGGGCCGGAGGATGGGACCTTGCCAATAATATAGAAAAAACTTGCATCGTATTTCCTTGCTCGGCGGAGCGTAGTTGACTATATTGACGTATGGATAAAGAGACAGGATTAATGATTCGTTTAAGGCTCTGTAAATGGGGTATTTACTGGAACCTGTATGCAAAATCTCTCGTGGCGCTCCCGGGACGTCCAGTGCGCCGTGGAATGAGGGAGGCCCATAAAAACTAAGTTGACAGGTTGTTATTTGAGTGGAATGGAAGACCCGCAATTCCGTATACTGCTACAACACCTCGGACTCTCATGGACCGGATTCCGGAAGGTCAGGAAAGGAGTCAAGAAACGGAATTGCCGTCATATGCAGAGGCTCAACTGTCCGAATATGGGAGAGTACCTCCTTGAACTGGAGAGGAACAGTAAGGTTAGGAGTCAATGTGAACGCCTGATGACCGTCTCTATCAGCCGGTTTTTCCGGGATAAAGGGATGTG
>JAUWPC010000346.1 GCA_030611815.1 Desulfobacteraceae bacterium | reverse complement strand
CTTGGGCTGGAGTTCTTAGCCGGCCTGATACTGTTCGGATTTATACCCTTCTTGTGATTCCTGTTGACAAGGCAAAGAGATGCGTAGCTCCTTGATCGGTTGTTGTTAACGATATCGTGCCATTCCTGCCCGAACTGAATGACCAGGTTTTTCAGATCTTGGGCAGGCTTGTTCCCCTTGATCCTCCTGTGAACAAATCTGGAGATATGCTTGGACCAGACAGGAAACACATCCAATATCACCTGGTCATCGGTAAAGGAAAAGGCTGCATACCTGGCATTGACCGCCCTGAGCAATCCCTTTGAAAGGGAAAGGACCCAATTGATGTACTCCCTGCACTCCTTTGAGCAGTAACGCCTGCGGGCATCTATGTTGGGCTTGCCGCAAGCAAGACATCTCTTCCCTCTTACAGGGGTAGGGCCCCTGACAATTTTCTTGTCCGCCGCTTGTGCGGTAGAAGTTTTCATAAGATCTATCCGTTCGTCTTCAATCCACGATGCGTGCGCTGTCGCAGAGGAGCTTTACCTTTTGTACCCTAAACCGAGTGAATAATCAAGTTACAACCCTCAGAGGCGGCGGCTTTTTTTGTCGGTACTGGAAGGTACGCTGATTTAAGTGCCTAAAGTTTGAAGTGCCTAAAGTTAAGGAACTTCGTGACTTTTTTAAAAGGACTGGCTTTGTCAAGGCCTCTAAGATAAACCAGGCCAGAAAACACTCGCAACAGAAAGTCAAGAATTCCGACCGGTTTGTCCGCCTCGATTTATCCAAGCAGGTTGCTCGACAGGTACCTTTAACTTTAGTTCACTTTAGGCACTTCAAACTTTAGTTCACTTTCGCGCAAGCGATCCTAAACCTCTTCCGGTGTAAACGGGACCACCTCGTCAATCTTTAGCGCACCGCTAAGGAGCATGGCCAATCTGTCCACACCAAGTGCAATGCCCGCGGCATCGGGCATATGTTCAAGAGACCTTAAAAACCTCTCCGGCATCGGATAGATCTCCTTCCCCGCAGCACCTCTTATTTGCAGATCCCTTACAAACCTGGCCCTCTGCTCAACAGGATCATTTAGCTCTGAAAACCCGTTGGCCAATTCCAGACCGGCAATATAAACCTCAAATCTCTCCGCCAGGGTCCTATTACCAGGCTTTAGTCTCGCCAATGCTGCCATAACAGCGGGATAATCATACAGGAAGGTCGGACTGATCGTGCCCAGGTTCGGCTCGATTTCCTCTACCATAACCCGGTCAAAGCATTTCTCTTCAAGTGCCCTCTCCAGGGAGATGGAGGCATATTGATCAAAGGCCGTTTTAACCGAGACCCTCTCCCATGGCCTTTTGAGGTCGATTTCATTGGCTCGGTAAGGGATTTTTCCGGCCATATCAAGTCTTTGGGACACAAAGCGAATCAGCGCCTCACATTCATTCATGAGGACCTTGTAGTCTATTCCGATCCTGTACCACTCAAGAAGAGAAAATTCTGGGAGGTGGAGGTCTCCCCGTTCGCCCTCTCGAAAACATCTGCTGATTTGAAACATTTTGGGGAAGCCGGAGGCCAACAACCGCTTCATGCAGAGTTCGGGAGATGTATGCAGGTAACCGCTACCGGCACGAATTGCTTCGATATGCACTTCCGGTGCCAAGGCGGAGATGAGCTGGGGAGTATCTATCTCAAGATAGTCCCGCTCAATGAAGAACTCCCTGATCGATTGAACCATCCGGGCGCGCAGGAGAAGATTCCGTTTCCGGCCGGCCAATCTCATCTGCTCATGCAGAAAATTATTGTAAGCCTTCACAGGTTCAAAGTAATCATCCTGAACTTACTACTGGCAATAATTCGCAATTGCCCGTAAATAAGGACTTTTTACGGGCGCATCATAATCTTAATCGTACTCTTAATCATAATCGTGTTGAGTAAGATTAGGATTATGATTAAGATTATGAAATAGGAAAGCTATCTCATCCCTTAACCTCTGGATCCCGCTGGGAGGGGACCCAGTGAACGCCTACAAATTATTATCCCTTGACCCGGGTAACATATTGTCCGGTCCGGGTATCAATGGTTATCTTACCCTCCTCCTCAACAAAAGGCGGGACTCGAAGCACATAGCCCGTTTCCAATGTCACGGGTTTGGAATCACCGGTAACAGAATCCCCTTTTACCCAGGGGTCGGCCTTTGTAACCGTCAGATCGACAAAATTCGGCAGGGTAATCCCGATCGGCCTTTCCCCAAAAAAGAGGATGTCCACTTCCAAGTTATCTGTCAGGTAGTTCTTTGCATCGGCAACCTGCTCGGCCGAGAGGACGGACTGTTCATAGTTTTCCACATCCATAAACCAATATTCATCTTCCTGGTTGTATAGATACTGCATCCTCCGCTCGTCCAGATCGGCAGATTGAAAAGTATCGCCGGATCGATAGGTCGGGTCAATGATGACACCGGTAATCATATTTTTCAATTTACAGCGGTAAAGGGCCTGTCCTTTGCCGGGTTTGGAGAATTGAAACTCCGTTACCACATACGGCTCATTATCGATCTGTATCTTCAAGCCCTTCTTCAAATCACTTGCGCTGTACATTATCTGTTTCTCCGATATTTAGTAAGCGCGTTCACAGGTTCAGAGTAATTCTCTTAAAGCTAACTACTGACAATAATTAGCAATTGCCCGCAAACAAGGACTTTTTACGGGCGCATCATAATCTTAATCGTACTCTTAATCATAATCGTGTTGAGTAAGATTAGGATTATGATTAAGATTATGAAATAGGAAAGCTATCTCATCCCTTAACCTCTGAACCCCTGAACGGTTATTAATGCTTAAATGCCCTTTGTCCGGTAAAAACCATGGTCACCTTAGGGTCAGCCTCATTACAGGCCTCAATCACCTCGAAATCTCTCATGGATCCGCCTGGTTGGACTATTGCCCTGATCCCTTGCCGGATAGCCACATCCACCCCGTCCCTGAAGGGGAAAAAGGCGTCAGAGACCATACTGCCACCGAGGAGGCCCCCTTTTACCCTCTTGGTCTCCTGATCGACCTCTTCTATGAGAGTTTTCTCTTTTTCACCTTTTTCAACCATCAACTCTAATTCTTTGTAGGAAAGGTGATGTTTCTTGAAACAGATCGCATCGGCACACTTGGTGTATGCCTTAAAAATGCCGATCTCTGCCACACCCACCCTGTCCTGCTCCCCTGTTCCGATGCCAACTGTAACGCCGTCTTTCACATAAATGACAGAGTTGGACGTAACACCCTGTTCCACCTGCCACCCGAATAACATGTCTTCATACTCTTCATCGCTTGGCTTTCTCTCAATGGTATAGGTCCTTCCCTGATACTCACTGCTGGCAAGGGTAAAGTCTTCGGAGGATCCTATTCGATTTATGGGGGACTGCTGG
>JAUWPC010000392.1 GCA_030611815.1 Desulfobacteraceae bacterium | reverse complement strand
AGGCCCTCCTAAGTGGCAAAGGGGCACTGAGCGCCTTAAATATTAAAGGAGGCCCATTTCTCGTTTTTGACCTGGGCGGAGGATCCACAGAGTTTTTTTATGATAACAGGGGGAAGGTAGAGGCAAAATCAGTCCCCTTAGGCGCGGCGGCCCTGACAAAGGAATTTATTCGATCTGATCCTCCTGATGAGACTGAGTTAGATTCTATTTCAAAAGAGACAGATCAGCGCCTCAAGAATGCGCATATAGGTCTTGCCAGGGAGCATGTTGTTATAGGAACCGGGGGGAGTGTAACGACCCTTGCCTCCATGTTTCACAGGATTCCATCCGATGACATCACCCCGGAAAGGCTCAATGGGTTGACACTGTCACTCCATCAGGTTGCCACATGCTTTGAAGAGATGCGTAATCTGAATATTGAGCAGAGGATGGCGCTCCCCGGTCTGGATCCGGAACGGGCAGATGTGATTGTTGCCGGAGCTCTTGTGGTCATGAGGATCATGGGATTTTTTGGGGTATCCGAGCTGATTGTCAGCATGTCTGACCTGTTGGAGGGGCTGTTGATTGAAGATTGAATATTGAATATTTACGGAAATGCTGACTTCTCATCGAGGCATTTTTCAACAAGCAACACGCAAATTGTCACATGGATTTCATCTTAACCGTATTAAAGAGTTCGGGAGGAGAGCGAAATGACTAAAAAGGATTTCCGATTTGGCTATACATTTGATGACATCATTCTGGTTCCGGCACGGTCTTCAGTATTGCCGGGCGAGGTGGATGTAAGGACGCAATTGTCACGGAATATCAGTCTGAATATCCCTGTTGTCAGCGCCGCAATGGACACCGTAACCGAGGCTGAAACCGCCATTACCGTTGCAAGGCAGGGGGGGATCGGGTTTGTCCACAAGAACATGAGCATAGAACGACAGGCCTTGGAGGTGGAAAAGGTAAAAAAATCTGAGAGCGGCATGATAGTCGATCCCATTACTATAGAGCCGGAGAGAAAGATCCATGAAGTTATTGATATCATGAAAAAATACAATATTTCGGGTGTGCCTGTGGTAAAAGGCGAAAATTTAGTGGGTATCATTACCAACAGGGATCTGAGGTTTGAGACCAATCTTGATCAAAAGATCGAATCGGTCATGACTAAGGATGACCTTGCTACCGCAAAGGTAGGAATCACCTTAGAAGAATCCAAGGCTATCCTGCACAAGAGACGTATCGAAAAGCTCCTGGTGGTTGACGATAAAGGGAGGCTTGAAGGACTTATTACAATAAAGGATATTGAGAAGATTAAGAAATTCCCAAACTCATGTAAGGATGATCTGGGCCGATTAAGAGTGGGGGCTGCGGTGGGTGTTGGGCCCGATATGAAGGAACGAATTGAGGGTCTTATAAAGGCCTCGGTGGATGTGGTGGTCATGGATACTGCACACGGTCATTCGGAAATGGTGCTTAAGAGTGTGGAAAGCGCCAAAGGGGACTTTCCCGATCTCGAGTTGATTGCCGGGAATGTGGCCACAGCCGAGGGGACCCAGGCCCTTATCGATGCGGGTGCGGATGCCGTGAAGGTCGGTGTAGGCCCCGGTTCAATCTGTACGACCCGTGTGGTGGCCGGTGTTGGTGTGCCCCAGATGACGGCTATTTTGGAGTGTGCTGCCCAGGCAAGAAAATCTGCAGTTCCTGTAATGGGGGATGGGGGAATCAAATTCTCCGGTGATATCACAAAGGCATTGGCCGGGGGCGCGGCCACCATAATGATTGGAAGCCTGTTTGCAGGGACCGAGGAAAGTCCCGGTGAGACAATACTGTTTCAGGGGCGTACCTACAAGGTCTACAGGGGGATGGGCTCATTAGAGGCTATGAAAGAGGGGAGCAGGGATCGGTATTTTCAAGAAAAAACCGACTTAGAGAAGAAGCTGGTCCCTGAAGGCATTGTGGGCAGGGTGCCCTATCGCGGACCACTGACGGAGACAATTTACCAACTTGTGGGCGGGTTGAGGGCTGGAATGGGCTATTTAGGATGCACCAATATCGAAGAACTCCAAACCGACCCACAGTTTATGCAGATAACGGCAGCCGGCCTCCAGGAAAGCCACGTACATGACGTAATAATCACAAAGGAAGCGCCGAACTACCGTATGGAGTAGCGCTTTGGATTGTTGATTGACGATTGTTGATTGATGATTGAAAAACCTGAAAGGCCATAACCTACAACCCCTTGCCATTGACTATTGAATATTGAAAAATCGGAAAAGGACTGTTCTTTAACTTGCAATCAATCTGGATTGTTGATTCATGATTGACAATTGTTGATTGTCTGAGGTCCATAGTCCATAGTCCAAAGTCCATGGTCCAATGCCAAATGAAAGGCCTGGAGGCCGCGCATGACTGCCAATCTTTATGATCAAAAAATACTCATCCTGGATTTTGGGTCTCAGTATACCCAGCTTATTGCCAGGAGGGTCAGAGAGGCCAAGGTTTATTGTGAGATTCATCCCTTCAATATGAGCCTGCAAAAGATAAAGGATTTTTCCCCGAATGGCATCATCCTCTCAGGGGGTCCTTCCAGCATATATGACGAGAATGCACCTTTTGCTGAAAAGGAGATAATTGCCCTGGAGGCACCTATTTTAGGGATATGCTATGGCATGCAATTCCTCACCCATCTCTTAGGCGGTGTTGTAGCTAAATCTGGTGACCGTGAGTACGGGAATGTCCAGATCAGGATTGAAGATGAAAGGGATCTTTTCTATGGGCTTGGAAGAGGGGAGGAGAGAACCGTATGGATGAGCCATGGTGATCGTATTGATCACATGCCGGAAGGG
>JAUWPC010000267.1 GCA_030611815.1 Desulfobacteraceae bacterium | reverse complement strand
TGGCGGGTATGATCCCTGCAACAAATAGCTTCCCTATGGATTGTTCCGTCAGGATACCGTATACGATCAGCACAATACTGGGCGGCATGATCATGCCTAAGCCCCCGCCCGATGCCACTGCACCGGTGGCCAATTCATCAGCGTATTTATAACGTTTCATCTCCGGCAGTCCAACCGTCGCCATGGTGGCCGCGGTGGCAGGACTCGATCCGCATACAGCGCCGAAGGCCGTACAGGCGGCAACCGTGGCCATCGCAAGACCACCCCTGGTGCTGCCCAAAAACTTATAACCGGTATCATAGAGCCTGTGACTTATCCCGCAGTTAAAGGCAAGTTGACCCATAAAGATAAAAAGTGGGATAGTTGTAAGACCGTAAGAAGAAAAAACATCATAAATTGCCCTGGAAAGAAGGGAGAGACCTGCTTGTTCGGAAATCATGATGCTGAAGCCTAAGTAGCCTATCATTGCCATGACAAAGGCCACGGGCATTCTGGACATGAAAACGATGACCATTACCAAAATGCCGATTATGCCGATCAGGGTAGGACTCATTGGCTTCTCAACTTGGTAATATTCCGGATGATATCTCGCAGAATGATAAGGGAGAATATCACAAAACAGAAGGCGGTTATATAAATGATAGAGTATTCGGGAAATTCTAAGTTCATGGATACTTCGCCGGATTTGTGCATTTCGTTGGCATAGATGGTCATTCGCCAGGTGGTAAGGAGGAAAAGGCTAAGACTTAGAAAACTGGTGCAGGTGTCAATAATCGTCTGGGTTTTTTCTGAAAAGACCCGTACTAATATCTCCACTCCGATATGGCCCTTGATCTGTTGAGTATAAGGCAATGCCATGGCCACCGAAAGGGTTGCCATGAATCCCACAATCTCCACAGAACCGAAGATGGGGTGTCGAAAAAACCGGCCCACTACGTCCGCACAGGTCAAGAAGGTCATCCCTACCAGACATATTGCTCCGATTATCTTGAGCTTGTCCAGGATCCAGTCAATGGTTTTCCAGAATACGCGCATGATCAAACTATTTCCGAATGCCTCTCAACAGATACAGGTTTTTGAGACTCTCGTGGATATAGGATTTGGAGTGAGGGCAACAAAGAGACCAGTCAGGATGAGAGGGTCGACCCCCTAAACGGATCGACCCTCTTTCATGATAGTTACTTGCTTGCTTTTTCTAAGGCTTGCATGGTGAATTCTACAATTTCATCGCCGTTGAAGCCCTTCTTATTGAGTACTTTGATATAGTCTTCAATGATGGGCGCGACAGCCTTCTTCCATCGAAGGGATTCCTTTGCGTCAAGGCCGATAATTTCGCCCCCCTGGTTGAGGAAATAGTAGATCCCCTCCATGTCGCTGCTATCCCAGGCCGCCCCATGCTTTTTGACCCATTCCTTATTAATCCCCTGAATGATTTGCTTTACACCTGTTGGCAGGGAATTCCATTTATCTTTGTTCATGACCACAAAAAAGGAGGTTGTATAGGCCGCGGAGAAATCGGCAGTAATATAATCGGTAACTTCTCCCAATCTCCAGCCCTTATCGGCCTCAAAGGGGAAAACCCCGCCATCTACCACGCCTTTCTGGATCATCTGATAAGTTTCGGGCATCGGTTTGGGGACCGGTGTACCGCCTAAGGCCTTTACGACCTTGGCGCTGGTTCCGTGGCCCCTGAGCTTCAGACCCTTCATATCTTCCAATTTTCTAACTGCCTTCCCTTTTGTGTGAATAAGGCCTGGCCCATGGGCGTGAAGATACATGACCTCAGTGTCCTTGAGCTCTTTAGGCTGGAATTTCGCATAGACCTCGTTTATCACCTCGGTGGCCGCCTTTCCACTGGTATAACCTAAGGGGAGGTCAACGGCCGACATGACCGGGAAGCGGCCGCGGGTATAAGCTAAGACTGAAAAACCGATATCGGATTGCCCTGTCACAACGCCGTCATAACACTGCTTGGCAGGGGTCAGGGTCCCCCCGGGGTAGTATTCAACTTTGACTTTACCCTGGGTCCGTTTCTCAACCTCTTTACACCAGGCTTCGGCTAATTTGCTCTGTATATGGGTTGGTGGGAAGAAATTGCTGTAGGTAAGCTTTATGGGTTGTTGGGCTTGAGCTTTGTATGCGCCTACGTTCATAAAGGCGATTCCTATAATTGCAATCAGGAAAAACAAAAAGATTTTTTTCTTCATCGTAGCATCCTCCTTGCTAAATAGTAGGACCAAGATTCCTCAAGAGACTAACACACCAGATTAAGCTATAATTTAAAATCTTTCACCTCCTTTCTCTATCGGGATTATATATGCTACAGCTATTTACCAACAATCTTGACGCACTCTTATAACAAAAGCAACCAGAAAACAACAAGAAACCGTCGAGAGGGGGCTGTTAAGTTCAAGGCTATGCGGATTCAAGAGAGACTATATTTATCGCTGAGGTCATAGGGTCCGCTGAGAAAGGAAGTCTTTGCCAGATTATTCTTTCTTGTTTCTATTTTAAGCATAATTTGTCTGATTTTGCCCTTTATGGAAAACCTTTTGCTGTGAGGTTGACATTGAAGCATAATTGTTCCATGATTATCCAAAGAAATTAGATAAACATCAGCTTTGCGAGAGTGGCGGAACTGGTAGACGCGCTGGATTTAGGATCCAGTGGGAGATCCCGTAGGGGTTCGAGTCCCCTCTCTCGCACCACAATTCTCTTAAACGATCCCGGTGTACCCCGGGGGGGAGAAAAAGAACAGTGCATAATGACTTGAAACTGACAAAATCATTCTTATTTTATGGCACACCTCGGGTATTTAACATTCCCTCTGCTACGAAATTCTCGCTGCAAGAGGGAATATTTTTGCCGCAAGATCCGAATTAGGAAATAATGAGGAAAATATGAAAACTACTTTGGAAGATATCAACCCTGTCAAAAAGAAACTGTTGGTTGAGATCGACTCGAAGGAAGTGGATAAGAGACTGAATCAGGCATACGGAGAAATCAGGAAAAAGGCCAAGATTCCTGGATTCAGGCCGGGAAAGGTGCCGAGGAAGATCCTTGAAACTTATTTTGGCAGCCAGGTAATAGATGATGTGACAAGAGGGCTGATTAGCGAGTCCTTTCCAAAGGCAGTTGATGAGGTAAAAACCTTTCCCCTTGGTCAGCCGATACTCGAAAAAGAGGCCCTGAAACAGGGTCAGGATTTTAACTACTCTGCCATCATAGAGGTCCGACCCGAGTTTGAAGTTAAGGACTATCTCGGGCTGGATGTGGAAAAAGAGATGTTCTCGATTAGCGAGGAGGATGTCCAAAAACGGCTTGAAGAGATAAGGGAAGCCAACGGAAAGATGGCCTCCATCGAAGAAGAGAGACTAATCAGGGATGGGGATTTCGTTATTGTTGACTACGAAGGATTTGAGGATGGCCAGCTCCTGGAAGATGTTAAGTCCTCAAACCTCCTTGTTAAGGTGGGAAAGAATGACTTTCATCCCAAATTTGATGAGGCCCTGATCGGGCTTAAGAAAGAGGATGAGACAGAAGTCGGTATCGATTTTGAGGAGAATTTCTATCACACAAAACTTGCAGGGAAGAGCGTTAATTTCAAGATCAAAATTGTCGATATCAAAGAATTGGTACTTCCGGAATTGAATGATGAGTTTGCCAGCAATCTCGGGGCAGATCTGAAAGACCTGGACGGCCTCAAGAATGAGCTAAGAAAGGCCATTACCTCCCAGGAAGAGAAAAGGATCGATGGAGAACTAAAACGGAGATTGCTTGAAAAGATCTCCGAGGGTATTGATTTCGAACTGCCCGAGGTCTTGATAGACGCGGAGATTGATTTTTCCGCCAGAAGACTTAATGATAACCTGGAAAGAAGCGGATCGAGCTTGGAAAAGGCGGGCATTTCTGAGGCAGGATTAAAAAAGGAATTCAGGCCTGCTTCAGAAAAACGGGTCAAAGAAATGCTTATATTAGACCGGATAGCCAAACAGGACCAGATCAATATAGACGATGACGACCTTGAGGAAGGATACGGAAAGTTAGCAGAAAGCATGGGGCAAGATGTTGAAACCGTTAAAAAGTATTATGAGGCAAGAGGCCAGATGGATTCCCTGAAGGAAGAGCTGCTCAAGGAAAAAACATTGAACTATCTTGTTGATCATGCTAATATTTCAGAAGTGGAGAGAGATGCGCTCAGCCAGGGCGAGGGCCCTGAACAGGAGGACAAATAGACTTTATGCTAATACCAATGGTTATAGAACAATCAAGTCGCGGAGAGAGGGCGTATGACATCTATTCGAGGCTTTTAAAGGATCGCATAATATTTATGGGGGAGCAGGTGGTTGATGATATGGCCAATATAATCATCGCCCAGATGCTCTTTTTAGAGTCTGAAGATCCGGACAAGGATATCAATATCTATATTAATTCTCCGGGAGGGTCTATCACTGCCGGATTGGCCATCTACGATACTATGCAGTATATTAAGCCTGATATTGCCACAATATGTATGGGGCAAACCACGAGCATGGCCGCGCTCCTTCTCGCAGCCGGGACAAAAGGCAAACGTTATGCCCTTCCCCATGGCAGAATTATGATACACCAGCCGTTGGGGGGTGCTCAGGGGCAGGCTACTGACATTGACATCCACGCGCGGGAAATATTAAAGATGAGAGATGAGCTTAACGAGATCTTAGCGAAACATACTGGCCAGGATATTGAAAAGATCCGTAAAGACACCGAGCGAGACTACTTTATGAGCAGCGAAGAAGCCAAAGAGTATGGGATTATAGATAGGGTTATCAGCAAGAGGGAGATGCAAGAACAGTTTGCCAAGAAAAAATAATCC
>JAUWPC010000009.1 GCA_030611815.1 Desulfobacteraceae bacterium | reverse complement strand
TGGCCTTTCCACACGCTGATGCAATTTTGAATCTTATAATATAATATTATACTGTTATCATTGATTATACGGTCAAAGCTAAAAGATTCTAATATGCATCATTGAGAATCCTTTTGCATTACAAAGTGTTATCATGCCAATGTGATTCAATTTTGAATCTACCTTGCCTTTGAACGTCTATATTTATTAATCACAACCCTTCATAATTACACAACTTATCCAGTTGAGAACAAGCTTGGCCTACAAGTTGCAAGAGTAATTTGGATGCCAATTTCAATATCCATATTTTATCCATTTTACATAGTTTTGGAGGGCCTCCATGACAGAATCTTCAACGACTGATTATATAAGTAATTTGCGAGACAAGGTGGTTGCTAAAGGCCATACAAGCGGCACGAACTGCTACGTTGAAAAAGCCGCGGGTGCCATGATTTATGATGTAGAGGGGCGTGAATATATCGATTTTGCCGGTGGCATAGGTGTAATGAACGTCGGTCACTCCCATCCCAAGGTTGTTGCAGCCATAAAGGACCAGGCTGAAAAATTCACACATACCTGCTTTATGGTACTGCCTTACGAACCTGTCGTCAAACTGGCGGAAAAGCTACGCAATGCCGTTCCCGGCGATTTTCCGAAATCAACCCTGTTCGTTAACAGTGGTGCCGAAGCTGTAGAAAATGCGGTAAAAATTGCTCGCTATCATACAAAACGACCGGCAATAATATCTTTTGACAATGCGTTTCACGGAAGAACCCTTCTGACAATGACTCTTACCAGTAAAATAAAGCCTTACAAGTTTGGTTTTGGCCCATACGCTCCCGAAATTTACCATATGCCATATGCTTATTGTTATCGCTGCCCCTTTGGCCTATCATACCCGGACTGTAATGTGACGTGCGCGGATCATCTCAAGGAATTTTTCATATCCAGAGTTGCTCCCGAAAGCACGGCAGCGGTGATTGTCGAACCCATTCAGGGCGAAGGCGGATTTATAACACCACCTCCTGAGTATTTCCCCAAACTGAAAAAGATCTGTGAGGATGAGGGTATTCTATTTATTGCCGATGAAATCCAGACAGGCATGGGCAGGACAGGTACAATGTTTGCTATGGAGCACTGGGGTGTTCAAGCGGACATCACTACGGTTGCCAAGAGCCTTGCAGCCGGTATGCCTCTAAGTGCTGTAGTGGGACGCAAAGAAATAATGGATACCGTCCATCCAGGTGGCATAGGTGGTACCTATGGTGGCAACCCGTTGGCCTGCCGGGCTGCACTTGCTGTAATGGAAATTTTCGAGACGGAAAACCTTCTGCAAAAGAGCCGGAAGTTGGGCGACAAGCTAAGAAAACGTTTTGATGAATTTAAAGAAAATTTTGAACTGGTTGGGGATGTCCGGGGAGTCGGCCCCATGCTTGCCCTTGAGCTGGTGAAAGATCGAAAGGCCAAAACACCTGCAGCTGATGGAACAAAGGCGCTCGTAAAATATTGCTTTGAAAAGGGATTGATTCTTCTATCCTGTGGTAGTTACGGTAACGTCATCCGTGTATTGATGCCGCTCGTTATCACCGACGAACAGCTGGAAAAAGGGCTCGCCATCATTGGGGATGGATTGGCGACGCTCAAAAAATGACATGAACACCCACACATCAATTCCTACCTCCTTTGAAGAAATAAGAAATGGGCTGGATCCATCCTACAGTTATATGATCTTTGAAAGTAACGAAAAATCCGAAAAATCTGTTGTGTTTCTAAAAATCAAAGCGATTTTTGAGCAATATGAAAAGGGAGTTTTTGAGCAAATTCTTTATCAGGAAAAAACTACCGGAAGATTGCTTCTGGTTATCAAACTCAACCCTGATCTGGCTGTCATGATTAAACAAGAAAACTTGAATATTAATTTGCCAAAAAATATCGCTATCTATTTTTATAGCAACAATAGAGGAGGCCATAATCATATAAAGGAAAGGTTGTGAATGTACTTAACGGCCGGGCCGATAAGGAATCCTCAACCGAATCCATCAATTAGACCTGCTATCGCTATAAAATAGCAGGTCATTTTAAACTAAGGAGGATGTGATGAAAAAGGTTATAACTCGTCATTGGAAGTTCATGGGTATTCTTACAGTACTGTTGTCATTTACCATGGTTTTTTTTACAAGTAACACTGCAAATGCTGGGAGCAACGTAGTAAGAATAGGTAACATTATACCGCTTTCCGGACCCTCGGCATCAGTAGGCGAGCAAGGAAAAAACGCCCGTGAAATGGCTGTGGAGGAGATCAATGCCGCTGGAGGTATCAAGTCCCTTGGAGGAGCAAAACTTGAAATGTTTTACGCCGACTCCGAATCCAAACCTGAAAAGGGTGTGGCCGAAGCAGAGCGATTAATCAACACTAATAAAGTGAACGTACTGACCGGTTGCTGGAATTCTGCCGTCACTTATCCAACGACAGCCGTAGCTGAACGGTATGGCATCCCATTTCTCGTTCCGGTCTCAGTACGAGACACAATCACAGAGCAGGGGTTCAAGACTGTCTTCCGCATTGCTGCCAAGGATTCCTGGTGGACGCGTGATCAGTTTGCTTTTTTAAAGGACATGGAAAAAGAGTTTAAAATCAAGGTAAAAAAATTGGCTTTTGTGTACGAAAACGGTGACTGGGGCAAGGGATTTGCCGGTCAGTGGAAAGAATTGGCAAATAAGGGGGGATACAAAGTCGTCTTGGATGAGCCCTATCCTTCAACTTCTACGGATCTAAGTCCTGTGGTGCAAAAGATCAAGCGCGCCAAACCAGATGTTTTGATGCTTGTATCAAATGCTGCGGACGCCATTCTTCTAACCAACACACTGGCCGAATATAAGGTGAAACTAAAAGCCATCATCGCTAGCGGCGGTGGTCATGCGGATCCGTCCTTTTTGAAAGCAGCCGGCAAAAATGCTCAATATATATTCGACATCGTGGAATGGGAGACTGACGTTAATAAACCCGGGGCCAAAGAGGCCAACGCAAAATATAAAGCCAAATACGGATATAACCTGACCGGGGAGTCTGTGGACGCCTATATTGCTGTATATGTCCTTGCAGATGCCCTGGAAAGGGCCGGTTCGCTGGATCCAGCCAAGATCAGAGAGGCTCTTGCGGCAACCAACTATCGAAGTGGAACAGGAATGATCGTGGGTTACGAAGCTGTGGAATTCGACGCCAGCGGTCAGAATAAGCATGCCTCATTAGTCATGACCCAAATCAACGATATCGGCAACGGGCTTGAACGGATCACTGTTTGGCCAAAAGCAGCTCGCCGGGCAGGGTATACCCCTGTTTGTCCCATGCCGAAAAAGTAATAGGTTTTTTTTAAAAGGGAGAGAGTTTCATTAAGATGATATAACTCTCTCCCGAGTTACCCAAATTACTCCTGCCGGGAGATTCACATGATATATATTCTGGAAGATGCAATTAACGGCATTCTCATGGGGTCGATTTACGGTTTGACCGCATTGGGGCTTACCATTATTTTCGGTGTGCTCAAGGTGATTAACTTTGCTCACGGATCGTTGCTTATGGTCGGTATGTACGTGGCACTCTGGGTAGTGTCTTTTAGCGGCCTTCATCCGTATCTTGCTCTGATTGTGGTGGTCCCGGTCATGTATCTTTTCGGATATTGTCTTCAGGACGTCATAATCAAACCCATATTCAAAGCCGAGAAGGATGTCCGTGAGCCGATAACCGTAATCGTCGTTACGACAGGGATCTGGTACATACTGGATAATTTAACCCTGCTTATTTTCGGTCCACAGTACCGCAACCTTCCGGACAATCCGCTGAAAGGAAAAATGTTGGAGATAGGCGATATGATGATATCCGTTCCCAAGCTTTGGGGATTTATCGCTGCGGTTAGTACGGCAGCAGCAGTGTACTGGTATTTTCAAAAAACCCGCACGGGACGCGCAATCCGCGCTACCAGCCTTGATCGGGAGGCAGCTAGCCTAATGGGCATCAATCAATATAAGATTTACAACGTCGCTTTCGGTATTGGAACAGCTACTGCAGGAATTGCCGCAGTCACGCTCGTGCCTTTCTACAACATCTTTCCCACAGTCGGTGTGCTTTTTGACATTAAAGGGTTCATCATTGTTGTTCTGGGAGGACTTGGTAGCATGGGGGGTGCGATCCTGGGGGGGATTATCATCGGCATGATCGAATCTATCGCGCCCCAATTTATGACAGCGACCTGGACCGAGGCTATTGTTTACGGACTATTTCTAGTCGTACTTTTCGTCAAGCCATCCGGATTGTTCGGCGTTAAATATGACTGGTAATCTGAGATACCTAAAATAATAAGGTAATATAATGACGCACCAAAATATTAAAAAATTTTCTCTGGCTTTGGTAGGGATTATCGCTTTCGTGCTGCCTCTGGTCCTGCGAAGCCCCACATATCTGCATATTCTGGTATTGCTTTATTTTTATGCCTATCTGACAACGAGTTGGAATCTGGTTGGTGGTTTTGCCGGTGTACTTCCTTTGGGGCATGCTGCCTTTGTCGGAATAGGCGCATATACATCCACGATTCTGTTTCTACAATACGGTATCAGCCCTTGGATCGGTATGATCGTTGGCAGCATTCTGGCCACCATCGTCGGGGTGCTCATCGGCTTGCCAACCTTAAAAATGCGTGGCGCCTACTTTGCCCTGGCTACTATCGCATTTAGTGAAGGTGTAAGGGTCATGATTGAAAACATTGACTTTCTCGGGCCATTCAAACTCAATGGCCCGAGGGGGCTACTGATCCCGCCGTTGAACACAGGTTTGGCAAATTTTTTGTTTGTCGGCAAAGAACCGTACTATTACATCATACTGATCATGCTCATAATGGCTCTGGCATTTACATACTTTATTTCACGTTCCAAGCTCGGCTACTATTTGAATGCCGGCGGTGAAGAGCCTGAAGCTGCCATGGCTCTTGGTGTAAATGTTGCTCGTGCCAAGCTGATCGCCATGGCCATGAGTTGTTTTCTCACTGCTCTGGCCGGCACATTTTATGCTCAGTTCACCCTTTATATCCATCCTAGAAGCATTATTTCGCTGGATCTTTCTTTTGAAATCGCCTTTATCGCGTTGATTGGCGGCAGAGGGTCAATTGCCGGACCGGTGCTGGGTGCACTTCTCCTCAGACCAGTGAGTGACTTTTCAAGAATTTATTTCGGGGCCACGCTACCTGGACTTCATCTTGTTATTTTCGGCGTTGTCTTGGTTCTGGTGATGATTTATCAACCCCGCGGCTTGCAGGAGCCACTGACCCGGGCATTTAATAAGTTGTTGGATCGATTCGCCGTCAAAACCACCATGGAGGATAAGAAATGAAGATTCTCGAAGTAAACGCGCTGGTTAAGGACTTCGGTGGGCTCAGGGCTATAGACACATTGGACCTTGTCATTGAACAGGGTCAGATTCTGGGTTTGATCGGCCCCAACGGCGCCGGCAAATCAACAGCGTTTAATTGTATCGCCGGTGTCTACCCTCCCTCAAAAGGAGATATTATTTTTTCAGGGAAAAAAATTAACGGCTGGAAACCTTGGAACTTATGCAAAAATGGATTAGCTCGGACCTTTCAGATTGTTAAGCCCTTTTCTTCCAAGAGTGTGCTGTATAATGTAATGGTTGGAAGCTTTGTCAATACCGACAAGAAGGATGTGGCCGAGGAAAAAGCGCTGAAAGTTTTAAATTCTCTTCATTTCGAAGATAAAAAAGACATAAAGGCTGGAAATCTGACCATTGCCGATCGTAAACGGCTGGAAATCGCCCGAGCTCTGGCTACGGAACCAAAACTATTACTACTGGATGAGGTTATGGCCGGCCTACGGCCCGCTGAGATCGACGAGCTGGTTCAGATTATTCAAAACCTTCGTGATAGCGGCATTACGATCTTTTTGATTGAGCATATTATGCGCGCAATCATGGCCCTCTCAGACCGGATTGTTGTCATTCACTTTGGCAAGAAAATAGCTGAAGGCATTCCCGAAAAGGTTGCCTCTGACGAAAATGTTATCAAAGCCTACCTAGGAGATGAGTATGTCGTTTCTTGAGGTTAATAATATCGATGTGTATTACGGCGATGTGCAGGTCATTTTTAATCTCTCCATGAAAGTTGAGGAGGGAGAAGTGGTCAGCATCATCGGCAGTAACGGAGCTGGTAAGTCTACCCTGTTGAAAACTATTTCAGGACTGATGCATCCTGCCAAAGGCGAAATTCTTTTCGAGGACTCTTTTGTTCAGTCTGCTCCGCCTGAAGATATGGTCGAACGCGGAGTTACCCAAGTTCCCGAAGGACGCCGACTCTTTATGCTCATGAGCGTCAAGGACAATCTCATTGTCGGCGCATACAACAGCCGTGCCGGCCGGCACATGAATGCTACCCTGGAGGAAGTCTATGCTTTGCTGCCAAAGCTGCAAGAAAGAGAAGACCAGTTGGCGATAACCCTGTCAGGAGGAGAGCAGCAGATGGTAGCTGTCGGCAGAGGTCTTATGGCCAAACCAAAGCTGCTGATGCTCGATGAGCCTTCGCTGGGGCTGGCGCCGATCCTGATAAAAGACATTTTCCAAACGGTACGCAAAATTGCCGACCAGGGCACAACTGTGCTTCTGGTGGAACAGGATGTGAAACATTCCCTGAGTTTGAGTGACCGAGGATACGTATTGGAACATGGACGCATTGCCATGGAAGGTCCGGCCAACGAGTTGCTGGATGATCCCCATATCAAGACTGCATATCTTGGGTTGTAATCCTTCCTGTTCATTATCAAGAGCTATGTATCTGGGAATCGAATGCAGAATATGAATTTTTTGACTTTTTCATAAAGCAGATGATATTTACACAAAATAAACAATCGTGAGATTAGATTTAATGAATGGATTTTACAACAGAATTTTAAAAATCGACCTTGGCAAAAGGATTTTCAGCATCGATATTGTCGGTGATGAAATACTCGAAAAGTATCTTGGCGGTAAAGGCTTTGCCTCTTATTTGCTATACGAGCTTAACCCTGTTGGAGTTGATCCATTAGACCCGTCTAACTGTTTGATTTTTGCAACCGGTCCCGTTACAAAAAGTGCCATCTGGGGCTCCAGCCGTTACGGTGTTTTTACAAAATCACCTCAAACCGGTTTCTATTCAGAATCATACTCTGGTGGAAAAACGCCCGAAGCAATAGACGCCTGCGGGTTCGATGCGATTGTAATCCGGGGGAAAAGCGCGGATCCGACAGTCCTTACCATTCATCCTGAAAGCGTCGATTTCCATGAAGCCGGAGATATCTGGGGAATGGATACCTTTCAGGCGGAAGACGCAGTTATTGCACGTTTTACGATAGAAGATTCGGGCTTCAAGAAACCGGGCGCTGTGGTTATCGGACCTGCTGGAGAAAACCTGGTTCGATTTTCAGTTATTGAAAACGACTACTGGCGAAGTGCAGGAAGAACAGGTGTGGGAACGGTAATGGGGTCGAAAAAGCTGAAAGCTATTCTCTTTCAAGGGGACAGAAAACGCCTCCTTTATGATGATAGTTCGGTTCGTGAATTTTCAAGAAAAATTGCCGGCGAAAGCAGGGACAACCCTGGTGTCAAGGCATATAAAGCAATGGGCACACCGATGATGGTCAAAATCATGAATCAGGCTAATGCCTTTCCAACCCGATATTGGTCAGAGGGAAATTACAAGCATTGGGAGAAGATAAGTGCAGATGCTCTTCATGAAAGATGCCGGGTAAAACCACACGCCTGCCCCAAATGCTTCATGGCCTGTGGACGTATGACCACGGTGCAGCAGGGACGTCATGCCGGCCTTAAACTGGAAGGGCCTGAATATGAAACAATCTATGCCTTTGGCGGTTTATGTCTCATCGATAGCATCGAGGAGATCGCCCATTTAAATGATATCTGTGATCGACTAGGGATGGATACCATATCTGCCGGAAACCTCTGTGCCTTTACCATTGAAGCTGCAAAACAAGGAAGAATCGATTATAAGATAAACTATGGTGATGTTGATGCCATAGCTGAGCTGCTTAACAAGATTGCTTACCGGGAAAGTATTGGTGATATCCTCGCCCGGGGGATTCGATTTGCTGCAAAAGAGTGGAATATGGAAGATGTTGCAGTTCATGTAAAAGGTTTGGAACCTCCCGGTTACGATCCACGGGCGCTAAAAGGAATGGGCCTGGCTTATGCAACATCAGACCGTGGGGCGTGCCATTTGAGATCGACCTTTTATAAACCTGAATTGAGCGGCCTGATAGATCCGGATATCATCGAAGGCAAAGCAAAGCTTTTTATCGACTTTGAAGATCGTCTCACTATTTTCGATACACTTATTCTGTGCCGCTTTTATCGTGATCTTTACCCCTGGAAACAATTGATTGAAATTATTAATTCTATAACAGGACTGAAGTTAGATCAAAAAACCCTTCAAGAAAAGGCTGCGATAATATCGACCCTCGTACGCCGTTTCAACCTCCGGGAAGGCCTTAAGCCGGAAGACGACCGCCTGCCCAAAAGCCTCCACAAAGCACTACGAGATACCAGCCAGACCATAACCGAAGAAGAACTCGATTTCATGCTAAAGGATTATTACAATCTCCGCGGCTGGGATAAAAAAGGGGTAGTGTAAAGAAAGAAGTTCGCGCTTAACCATTCTTAAGTCATGTTCAGACTGTAGATTCAGCCTAATTGCGCTTCAATTTTAAAGTAACGTTGCAATCTTTCTTTAGCGGCTTGGACTTGTTCAAACAGACTCTCCCCGATTCAATTCAATGTCATCTATTCGGTTTTTAAACGTATAACGTGGCCATCCCCATAGCGAAGGGAAGGAGCGGTTTTTGTGGATTTTTGCACCCGCTGAATTTATTCGTTAGTTGCTTAGAATGGGGTGTACGCCTCATATTACGTTCCAAACTCGGGAAAATGACGGTTGACGAAAAACGTCCAGAAATGCTCCCAGCGATTGCTCAACATGAGAGATCGAAGTGTAAGAACAGTCTGACCGCCATTAATGGTCCATCGCATGCCTGACTTCTTCATTCGAGCACCAATGAGATTCTTACATGCGGCTTCAACGACACCACTTCCGATAGGGAGTTTGTTCTGCTGCAATTCAAAGTAATTCATTCTCCTTCTGTTGCGCTGGAGGTACTTGAGTTCCACTTCAATTTCCGGGTTTTCTTTTGTTTTGCTCCGTCTGTATCGCACGGCCCGAATCACCTTGGAAGCGCCGGTGGGATCTTCCTTTAGGATCGTCCGGTGTTTTTTGTACCAGGCCTTTGCATCTGATGAATCTTTGAACAACAGCTCGGACAGCTTTGAGAGATGCTCGCAAACGTGGAAGAAATCAATCACATGGATCGCATCGGGGTACTTATTACGAAAAAATAGCCATAAATCACGGGCGCCGTCCGCTATACATACGATGTATTTAAATTGGTGTTTCTTGGTTATGGCTTCCACTTCTTTTTCAAGATGCCGTTTGGCCTGGATTTTTCCTTTTTCAGGCATACGACCGATATACACAGTATCCAATCTGTTGCCTCCGGCATCGTATGTGCTTAGCGTGGCTGCTGTGGCTTGTCTCCATCCCTCCTTTCTGATCAGAACGGATGTGGAGTCCATGCTCATGGCCAAGGTCACGGCCTTTTTAGAAACCGCTTGTTTGGATTGCATCGTATGAAGAAACCCACTTGTTTCCAGAAAATCGCCAACATATTCGAGGACCCTTTTGGCGGTCCCTTCTGAGGGTTTCATAAGTGTCCATTTCTTACAATGTTTGACGAATTCCCTACTGGTCATAGAGGCTAAGCTGTAACAGATGTACTCAGCAGCAGCAAAGCTTACATAGTCATTTATAAACTTGAGCTTTACTTCAAGGGGGCAGATGCTTCGATTTGCCTTGTTACTCTGGTAAATCCCTCGTTTAAGGGAAATTTCACCTAACAGCGTCAAATACCGGCCCAGCGCAACGAACTTACGATAGTGTTTCTGGCCGTCATGGATAATGGTTTTAGCTCGCTCGTCGTTTTTCAAAAACAACTCACTCAACCCAGACGCTCCGGATTTGCCGAGAGTTTCAATGAATTGCTTTTCAACATATTGAATTCGTGCACCGTCAAATGGGTACTTGTCAATAGAACTGAGTTGTTCCACTACGTCAGCGCGAACAGTCGAAATTATTGCAGATGAGACGCCCCGAGACGCCCCGTGTTTCCATATGTGACCAAATATAGTATATTTGTCACATAATGTCAACATAAAAATGCTAACAACCCATTTTACATGCAATTTATCACGTAATATGAGGCGTACACCCATTTCTACTTTCTTCCATTTACATAACTGCTTGATGATATCACGTACCGATTTCCCAACTTCTCCTTTCAAAATCCTGAATCGGTACTTCGGACACCAGACTATATGGTATTTACATTGCCAAACCACATATGCTAATTTCTTTAAATCCATAAGCAAAGTAAGTGCTTCACGTACAATACTACTCTGATCTATAAATCCCCATTGTCTGTAATTTTCCAAGAATCGCTTTTGGTCGAAGCTGATCAAAAAGTTTTTCTGTGTCAAGGTTGTCATAAAGATGCTCTCCTGGTTCGAATTCTGCTCCCAAAATAGTGACCCATGTGTGGTCTTCGGTCAGAGAAAAGGGGGGAGTGGGAATTCAGTGACATTTCTCTTGACAAAGGATTTCTCTTATATATAATTCCATCAAATGATGGAAACACATGTTGGGATAAGACGATGGCAACACCTTTAGAAAAGGCCCGCAAGGACCCCAATTCCATGAAGGCCAAGATATTGAAGGTGGCTCGCCGCATGTTCGGTGAGTACGGCTATCACGGCACCACAACCCGGATGATCGCCCGGGAAGTGGGAATTGACATTTCCACTCTCTACTATCATTGGGGAGAGAAAACCGATCTTTATGAGTCGGTGATATTAGATATCAACAATGACCTTCGAAAGAAACTTGTTGAGGTAGAAAAGGTCATCCACGGCCGTCCGTTAGCAAGACGATTAGGGATCGCCATCGATATGGTGACGGATTATCTTTTTGAATGCCCTGAGATATCCAACCTTGTCCTGTTTCAGTATTTTCGGAAGACCCGCGAAGAACCCAACCTCGATTTTCATGTCCCTGATTTCATTTCGGATATAGCCCGTTCCATGGATCTCTGCAAGACCAGGGAGTCCATCCCGACGAGTGCTTCTATGCGGGTCCTGGCAATGATGAATTCAATCCACAACTTTATCTCGGGTGAGGAGTTCTTTCGGGAGATGCTCAAATTGAAAAGGGAGGAATATATCGATCATGTTAAAGAAACCCTTGAGTTTATGTTAATCCCCGCCTTTAATAGCCGCAAGGCGGGATTAAAATGATAGAAACCATACAGACATAAGGAGGTGACAGGATGGCCCTTAACTTAGATGCCATCGGGAAAAAAATTGGACCTGTGAGCAAGGAGTACAACTGGAAGGATCTTGTGCTCTATGCCCTTGGAGTGGGAGCAGGCTTTGATGATTTGGAGTACTGCTACGAACAAAAACTCAAGGTGATACCGAGCTTCTCCATTGCCAGCGTGTTTGGTTTCCTGGCGGAGGTGGCCGGGGATTCCAATGTTGATCTTTCCGGTATTCTTCACGGTGAACAGGACATCATTTTTCACAACCCCATTCCCACGGAAGGGACGCTGTCCACAGAGGGCGCCATCACGCACATGTACGACAAAGGGGCTGAGAAGGGCGCCCTGGTGGTAGCCGAAGCAGACACTATGCACTCCAATGGGAGCAAGCTTTTTACTAATATCTTTACTATATTTGGCCGGAAAGACGGCGGATTCGGAGGCGACCCTGGACCCAGTGAGACCGTTGAATTCCCGGACAGGGATCCTGATTTCGAGGAAAAAGCGTCCCCTTCGCCTGACCAGCCGCTCATGTACCGGCTTTCAGGTGATGTTTTTCAGCTTCACGTTGATCCCGATTTCGCCAAGGCCAGCGGCTTTGAGAAACCGATCATGCACGGGCTCTGCACACATGGCTTTGCCTGCCGGGCAGTGATAAAACACCTGTTCCCGGGCGAACCGGAACGTATGAGCCGTTTTCGCGTGCGTTTTTCCCGGACCATCTATCCCGGTGTGCCCGTTACCACCCAGATCTGGAAAATGGAAGAGGGCAGGGCGCTGTTCCGCACCATTAATGCTGAAAACGGCGATGTGGTGATCGATCGCGGTGTCGTGGAATGGCTGAGCAAGGAGGAAATGGAGAGACGCGCCAGGCTGGGAGGCATCAATTTTGACGACCGGGTGGCCATAGTGACGGGCGCAGGAGCCGGTCTGGGCCGGGCCTATGCCCTGGAACTGGGCAGGCTGGGCGCAAAAGTGGTTGTAAACGACCTGGGCGGTGCGCGGGACGGGACCGGTGGCGGAACCTCCGCTGCAGACCAGGTGGTTGAAGAGATCAAGTCATCGGGCGGCGAGGCAATGGCCAATTACGATTCCGTTGCCACGGCCGAAGGGGGCCAGGCCATTGTAGATGCAGCCATTCAGGCGTTCGGCAAGGTCGATATTGTCATCAACAATGCTGGTATTCTCAGGGACAAGACTTTAGCCAAGATGGAACCGGAGAACTGGGATGCGGTCATGGATGTTCACCTGAAGGGGGCATATAATGTAACCCGGCCGGCATTTGTAAAGATGCGGGAAAACCGTTATGGCCGCATCATACTGACAACTTCTGGAGCGGGCCTTTATGGTAACTTTGGCCAGACCAATTACTCAGCGGCCAAGATGGGTCTTTTGGGATTCATGAACACATTAAGGATCGAAGGGGACAAGCATAACATCAACGTGAATACCATTGCCCCGGTTGCCGCTACCAGGCTTACCGAAGATGTCCTGCCTCCGGAGCTGTTCGAAAAGCTCAAACCGGAATTTGTGGCGCCCCTGGTGCTCTATCTCTGCAGCGAGCAATGTACGGGGACCGGAGCTGTTTACAACGCTGGCATGGGCTACTACAACCGTGCTGCCGTTGTCACCGGTCCTGGCGTCGTGGTGGGAGACGGGAAGGAAATCCCCACACCAGAGGCCGTGGCAGCGAGTATGGGCAAGATAAAATCCCTGGAAAGCGCAGAGGAGTTTCCCAATGCAATGGCTGCCTTTGGCCCCATGCTGGCTGCCTTCAGCCCCAAGAAGAAAGAGGCGGCTGAAGCAGGCGGTCGCGGTTTGACCGTAAAGGCCGTATTTGATGGGATGGTCGATGCCTTCCAGCCAGACGCTGCATCCGGGGTGGACGTGGTGTTTCAGTGGGATATTTCCGGAACCCAGAGCGGGTTATGGTCGGTGGTGGTAAAGGACGGGACCTGCGAGGTGAGCGAGGGATCTCACAGTAGTCCCACCACGATCCTCAAGATGGCCGATGAGGACTTTTTGAAGATGATAACCGGAGAGCTGAATGCCATGTCAGCTTACACCGGCGGAAAGCTGAAGATTGAGGGCGACCTCATGAAGTCGCAGCTCATTGAGAAGCTATTCAAACTATAAAATTGACGCCCATGTAAAAAGTCCTTTTTACATGGATTCAGGAATTGAGGAATTAAATGCATTCCCACACAGAGCGTGGGAACGAGAAAGCAATAAAGAGCGTTGGGAACGAGAAACGGCCGAACACTAAACACGAAACACAGTAGCCAAGCGACGAAACACTCTCGTAAAAAAGCCTATTTTTTGATCTTTTACGAGACCATCAATATTCAATCTTCAATAGTCAATATTCAATTAAAAAGGGAGGACCATCCATGATCGGTATAACATCGTACGGCGGGTATATACCACGGCTACGGCTTGACCGCATGAGTATTTTCCAGAGTATGGGCTGGTTCGCCCCGGCCATTGTGATGGTGGCCCAGGGTGAGCGATCCTTCTGCAACTGGGACGAGGACAGCTTGACCATGGCCGTGGCCGCAGCCAGGGACTGTTTGATCGGAAAAGACAAGAGCAAGGTTGACGGTGTCTTTCTCTGTTCCACTACCCTGCCATTTCTGGACAGGCTCAATGCGGGGATCCTGAAGACGGCGCTGAACCTCAAAGATGAGCTGGAGGCGGCCGATTTCACTTCATCGGAAAGGGCGGGCACCACGGGCCTCATACAGGCGCTTTCCTCTGTCAGGGGCGGTGACAAAAAGCAGGTGCTGGTTACGGCTACGGACAAGCGTTTGACCAAAGCAGCCTATTTTTACGAGATGTGGTTCGGTGATGGAGCCGCCTCTCTGCTGGTGGGAGACACGGACGTGATAGCTGAATTTATGGGTTCCTACACGGTTACCTATGATTTTGTGGACCACTTCCGGGGGTCATCCAGAGCGGTGGACTATATGTGGGAAGAGCGCTGGGTCCGTGATAACGGGTATTCCAAGATTATACCCCAGGCTGTAAACGGGCTTTTCCGGAAGCTTTCCATTTCAATGGATGACGTGGACAGGTTTGTGTTCCCATGTTTTTTCAAGGCTGAACACCGGAAGATAGCCAGCAAACTGGGCGCAACACCGGAAAAAGTGATGGATAATATGCACGAGGTGTGTGGAGAGACTGGTGCGGCCCATCCCCTGGTGATGCTCGTGCAGGCCCTGCAAGAGGCGGAGCCGGGAGATCGTATCCTGGCGGCAGGATTCGGACAGGGGTGTGATGTCATGTACTTCAAGGTCACCGACGCCATCCGTGACCTGGCCCAACGGCGGGGGATCAAGGGCGCCCTTGCCAATAAGAAAACTACGGATAATTATTTGAAATTCCTCAAGTTCCGCGATCTGATCCAGACGGAGATGGGCATTCGGGCAGAGGCTCCTACCCAGACGGCCATGACCGTTCTGTGGCGCAAGCGAGACATGCTCCTGGGCATGGTGGGTGGCAAGTGTACAAAATGCGGGACGCCACAGTTCCCCAGGTCATCCATGTGTGTCAACCCTGAATGCGAGGAGGTGAATTCCCAGGAACCCTATGAATTCGCCGGAATTCCAGCCAAAGTAAAGACCTTTACCGGAGACATGCTGGCCGTATCTGTTGATCCGCCCCATATTTACGGAATGGTTCAGTTCGAAGGAGGAGGCCGGTTCATGGCGGACTTCAGCGACTGCGAGCTTTCCGAGGTATATGTGGGCCAGCCAGTGGAAATAACTTTTAGAAGGCGGTACGTTGACGAGCAGCGAGGCTTTAGCGGGTACTTCTGGAAGGCAGTTCCCATTCCGGGAGAAAAGCCTGCCGCGGGCGCAGCCGAAGAGATCCGGTTTGATGACCAGGTGGCCATTGTCACAGGGGCAGGTGCGGGTCTGGGGCGCGCGTATGCTCTGGAACTTGCCGAGCGGGGCGTTAAAGTTGTTGTAAACGATCTGGGCGGTGCGCCCGACGGAACCGGAGGCAATACTTCCGCGGCCGACAAGGTTGTGGAAGAGATCAAGGCCCTGGGAGGCGACGCGGTGGCCAATTACGATTCAGTGGCCACTGCAGAAGGCGGGCAGTCCATTGTGGATTCGGCCATCCAGGCGTTTGGCAAGGTGGACATTGTCATCAACAACGCCGGTATCCTCAGGGACAAAACACTGGCCAAGATGGAACCGGAAAACTGGGATGCCATCATTGATGTCCACCTGAAAGGGGCCTATAATGTGTCACGTCCCGCCTTTATAAAGATGCGGGAAAACGGATATGGCAGGATCATCCTGACAACTTCCGCGGCAGGCCTTTACGGCAATTTCGGGCAGACCAATTACTCTGCGGCCAAGATGGGCCTGGTCGGATTTATGAATACAGTCAAACTGGAAGGAGACAAACACAATATCAGGGTGAACACGGTGGCCCCGGTTGCAGCCACCAGGCTGACGGAGGACATCCTGCCTCCGGAGATGCTTGAGAAGCTTAAACCTGAATTTGTTGCGCCCCTGGTGCTGTACCTTTGTTCAGAGAAGTGCCAGGAAAGCGGTATGATCCTGAACGCGGGAATGGGTTACTTCAACAGGGCGGCTATAGTTACCGGACCCGGCACGGCCGTGGGAGATGGTTCACGGATACCCACTTTGGAGGAAATCCATCAGAAATGGGATGCCATAAACGATCTTACAGGTGCAACGGAGTTCCCGAACGTCACGGCTTCCATGGGCCCCATATTGGATGCCTTCAGCCCCAAGAAGAAAGAGGCTCCGGACGATTCCGGTGGAGGTCTGACGGTGAAGGCCGTATTTGAAGGAATGCAGGCCGCCTTCCGGGCGGACGCTGCCGCCGGCGTGGACGTGGTTTTTCAGTGGGATATTTCCGGTGATCAGGGAGGATCGTGGAATGTGGTTATAAAGGATGGGGCGTGTGAGGTGAACGAGGGATCTCACAGCAGTCCCACAACCACCCTCAAGATGGCCGATGAAGACTTCCTGAAGATGATATCCGGAGAGCTGAATGCCATGAGCGCTTACACAGGCGGCAAGCTGAAGATCGAAGGGGACCTTATGAAGTCACAACTTGTTGAGAAACTTTTCAAACTATAAAATTGCTGACGCAATTTTATGAAACGCGGCTTCACCGCTGTTATGAAAACAAGTCTAAGACAATAATGTAGGACCCTGCAAGGAGGAATAGACATGGCAACAGGAATAAGAGACAAGGTGGCGATTATCGGTATGGGTTGCACCCGCTTTGGCGAACGATGGGACATGGGCGGAGAGGAACTCATGGTGGAGGCGTTTACCGAATGCATTAAAGACGCCGGTTTGGAGAAAAACGATATCCAGGCTGCATGGCTGGGGACCTGTATTGATGAGGTCAACGTGGGTAAGGCCGCCGTGCCCCTGTCCACCAGCCTGCGCCTGCCCTTTATCCCGGTTACAAGGGTTGAAAACTATTGTGCCAGCGGCACTGAATCGTTCCGGGGGGCTGTCTATGCCGTGGCCTCCGGGGCCTACGATATATGCCTGTCCATGGGTGTGGAAAAACTCAAGGATACCGGGTACGGCGGTCTGCCGGGGGGCGGCTCCAGTTCAGGATCACTTATCTGGCTCTGGTGGCCCAACCTGACGGCGCCGGGCGCCTTTGCCCAGCTGGCATCGGCTTACGCCGCCAAGTACGGCATCAAAGATCAGGATTTAAAAAGGGCCATGGCCCAGGTATCCGTCAAGAGCCATGAGAACGGGGTTCTCAATCCCAAGGCACACCTCAGGAAGAAGGTAACAATAGACCAGGTAATGGCTGCACCCATTATCGCCCATCCTTTAGGGCTCTTTGACTGCTGCGGCGTGAGCGACGGCGCGGCCTGCGCCATCGTGACCACGGTGGAAAAGGCTAAGGATATGGGCTTTAAGAACCCGGTCACTGTCAAGGCCCTTCAGGTGGCGCTTAGCAGTGGTGAGGAAATCGCGTTCAACAATTGGGACGGCGACCATTTCATGACCACGGACAAGTGCAGCACCAAGGCCTACGAGGAGGCCGGCATTACCAACCCCCGTGAAGAGATAAGCATGATGGAGCTTCATGACTGCTTTTCCATCACGGAACTGGTCACATACGAAGACATGCATATCTCCGAGAGGGGTCAGGCCTGGAAGGACTCCCTGGACGGGTTTTATAATATGGACGGCAAGGTCCCCTGCCAGGTGGACGGCGGCCTCAAGTGTTTCGGCCACCCCATCGGCGCGTCAGGCCTTCGCATGATTTATGAAATGTATCTGCAGCTTCTTGGCCGTGCGGAAGAAAGGCAACTGGAAAATCCCCAATACGGTTTGACGCACAACCTGGGCGGTTTCCCCGCACAAAACGTGTGCGCGATCTCAATTTTGGGTCTTTATAATAACTGAGAATGGGTATGCTGGAAATCCATCACATCATGAATTCGGCTGTTGAGGAGATTTTCGGCTTCAAGACCTGTTGCGGCCTGAGGGCCTTTGACCAGAACCTGGAGATCCATGTAAAGAACCTGGGTGTGCATCCCGTAATAGTGCCCAGCCATTTTGAACTGAAGGGGGATTACGGGAACAGGAGGATTGACACATTGATGCCTCCCGGCGATCAGAGGATAGATCCGGGACAGACTGTGGCCTTTTACTGTTTCATGGATGAAACCATGTGGGACGCATCCAGGCATATGGTTTTTTACGATGGGGAGGGGAATGAATACAGGATACCGTTAATTCATGAAAATAGCTAATCTTACCAAGGTCTGAAGGAAGGGAAAAACATGGAGTTTAAAAGGCTGTTCGAGCCGATTACTATTAATAACCTGGTAATTAAGAACAGGACCGTGATGCCTTCCATGGGTCTCGCTTATAGCACAGACTACTCCTTTAATGACCGATACAGGGCCTTTTACAGGGAGAGGGCTGGAGGAGGTGTGGGTCTTTTGACCATCGGTCCGGTCGCTATTGACAGGGTAGGGAGCGCGCCTTTTATGTCCGGGCTTTTTGATGACAGTTATGTGGAGCCATTGAGGCTGTTTATTGATGAGCTGCATCGGGAAACGGATGTCAAAGTTGCAACCCAGCTTCTCCATATGGGGAGGTATACCTTTTCTTTTCTCACAGGAATGACCCCGATTGCACCTTCCTCTATTCCGAGCAGGCTCACCCATGAAACCCCGAGGGAGATGACAGAGGAGGATATTGAAGAGGTAAAGGAGGCCTATGCCCAGGCAGCGAGGCGGGCCAAGGAGGCAGGTTTCGACTTTGTGGAGGTCTTAGCATGCACTGGCTATCTAATCAGCGAGTTCCTGTCCCTTGTTACCAACAAGCGCACCGACGCTTACGGAGGCTCCATAGAAAACAGAATGCGCTTCGGACTTGAGATCATAAAGAAAGTGAGGGAAGCCATTGGGGAGGAACTGGCCCTTGGCATCCGGATTGCCGGGAATGATTTCATGGAAGGGGGAAATACCAATAAGGAATCTGCACTCTTTGCCGCAGAGGCTGAAAGGGCGGGGGTTGATGCCATCAACGTGACTGGCGGATGGCACGAAACCAAAATACCGCAGCTTACTTCCAATGTGCCTCCAGGGGGCTTTTTATACCTCTCTCGTGGCATCAAAGAGAAGGTAAGTGTCCCTGTCCTTGCCTCCAACCGTCTTGGTGACCCCTATGTTGCCGAGCGGGCGCTCCGGTCCGGGGCGTGTGATATGATATGCTGGGGAAGACCCCTTATAGCAGATCCGGAACTCCCCAATAAGGTGAAGGAAGGGAGACTAAACCAAATCATCCCCTGCATTGCCTGTAATCAGGGGTGTTTTGATTCCATATTCGCGGGCACGCCAGTGACCTGTATCCTCAACCCTAAGGCAGGGAATGAAGGTTTTTTCAGGGTGGAGAAGGTAGATACGGCTAAAAAAATCATGGTGGCGGGAGGAGGTCCCGCAGGAATGGAATTCGCCCTCACTGCAGCAGAGAGAGGTCATCACGTAACCCTTTATGAAAGGGAAAATCGACTTGGAGGACAGGTAAATCTGGCAAAGACACCACCGGGGAAGGCGGAAATTCAGAGACTGATAGAGAGCATGAAAGGGAGGATGGAGCATTGGGATGTCAGGGTTAATCTCAACACCCCTCTCACCCCGGAAATGGTAAGGGAAGAGAGACCGGATCTTCTGGTAATCGCCTCGGGGGCCAGACCGATAAGTATTGATGTGCCGGGAATTGACAAGCCTCACGTGGTGGAGGCCTGGGATGTCCTTGCCGAGAAAGCCTGGAATATTGGAGAGGATGTTGTCGTAGTGGGAGGGAGCGCCACCGGGTGTGAAACCGCCCTTTTTGTGGCCGAAATGGCGGCCCCGGACCCGGATACTTTCACCTTTCTGATGTATCATACGGCTGAGAATCCAGACTTTGCCACTGAACTTCTCCACGCTTCGGGAAGAAGGGTAACGGTCATAGATATGCTCCCCCGTTTTGCAGACAATGTTGGCCGCACCGCCCGCTGGTCCCTCATCGAAAGCTTGAGGCTTATGGGCGTTAATCTACGTCCCAATACTTTGCTCCAGGAGATCAGGGATGATTCAATTCTGGTAAAAACCGATAAGGGGAAAGAGTCGATCCCTGCCGATACGGTAATCATGGCTGTCGGCGCCTCTTCTGTTAACGATTTTGCCGGGAATCTGAAAGAGATCGGTTGCGATGTAATCACCATAGGTGATGCAAAAGAGCCGAGGAAAATTACAGAGGCTGTAAGAGAGGGATTTGAAGAGGCCCTGAAGATTTGAGGGAAAAATGGGCTCTGAGATCTTGTTGTTATCCAAGCTTGCGCAGAAAAATGTTTATTTGCTTGATTTTTGTCAAAAATATGTTAATATAAAAACGTTACAGGTGCCCGTCTTTATTTGGCGGGCTGGTTTAGTTCTGAAGGGAAGATCCATTTGCAAGAGTGGCAACCCGAAGTTTGGAACTACGAGAATTTTTTGAAAGGAGGGTGTCACTATGGCAAGTGGAACTGTAAAATGGTTTAATAACAGTAAAGGTTATGGTTTTATTGAACAGGAAGATGGTCCCGATGTATTTGTTCACCATACGGGGATCAATGCGACCGGTTTCAAGTCTCTTGAGGAAGGCGACCGAGTCACCTTTGACATAGAGGAAGGCCAAAAAGGTCCTTCCGCAGTAAATGTAACTGTGGCTTAGGTTGATATTTCTGGGTTTAAAAAGGGGCATTCCATTTTAAATATAATGGAATGCCCCTTTTATTTTTTCATCGGTCCTCATCCTTTAGTTCGACCGGCGCAGCCGAGGTGGAAGGATGGTCACCTTACGTAACCCCTCCTTCAACGATATGGCTTCCTCGGGACAGAAGCGAGCGCAAATACCGCAGCCGAAGCAGGACTTTTCATCCTGTTCAGCCTTTTGGTCGTCGTTTAACTCTATGGCGTCAGTGGGACACCGCTCAACACAAATCCCGCACCCCGAACAGGCATCTTGGTCGATTACTGAGAGGTAGTAAGTCGAATTAATCAAAGGGAATGCGCCATCCCGCCAGAGATGTAATGTGTCGCAGCAGTCCTTACAGCAATTGCAAATGCTTGTTTCAGGACGTGACACCTTTGAACCAGGATGAAAGGCCTTGTGAACAAGACCTGCCTCTTCAGCTTCTCTCATTATTTCGCGGGCTTTTTCTTTAGTGATCATACGGGTAAAACCCTGGGCCGCGGTATGGCGCGCGGACTTGCCGAATGTGAAGCAGTTTATTACGGGCGCGTCAGTTGCGCAGGGCTCGCCGAGGACCTTTCTCCGCTGCCTACAAAAACAGTGGCCCACCGCGATCTCATCGAACTTATCGATGATATCTTCCACTGACTGGCTCGGCAGGATGAACTCTTCGGGCACCTCAACGGTCTTGTCAAGGGGGATGATCCTGATTGCCTTTCCATCTTCCGTGATCCGGGTGGGGACAGTTCGATCTATGGGCGGGGCGGATTTGAACATCGGCACAAGATTGTCATAATTCTCCTGGACCTGATCCCTGACATCGTCTAAGAGCTTTTGAAATAACTCGGCGAGCTGTCGTTCTTCCTCATCCCCCTTTAGCTCACCCATGAATTTATACTCCATCAATCCGACAGTCATAAGCGGGAGCAAACGGTAGACCATAGTCCCCGCAGAATTAGGCTGGTTAAAGATCAGCCCCTTTTTGGCAAGGCTCGTCGCGAGCCGGTCGATCTCCTCTTCAGAGAACTCGCTCGATGAGCCCAACTCCTCTAAGGTCTGGGAAGACTTCTGATTGAATGCGCAGATGAAATCCAGTTCATCTGCGTTGTCTTCGACAACGTGTTTCATAATAGAGATCGTTGTGTCGTTAACCGGGAAGGGGAACATCCCCTGCTTGCAGACAACTCCCGCGGCTGATTTGTATTTTTCCTCTAATGAAATATCTGTCATAATTTAATGACCTCCTTTTCGAAAAATCTTATTTGGGGGTCCCTAATGCCTCCCCTCAACTCGCGATTACCCAACTATTGAGACGCTGAATAGTATTCTCCATCTCTCACTACCAGGCCTTCTCTCATAAGCTTTTCTAAGTGCTTTTTCATGTGGCCTCGTTCACCAAGCTCAAAAAACATCTTCGGTTCCCTTGGTCTGCCATAGACTATACACGCTGCCACAATTTGTTCTAAGGTTTGAGCGGTTTTTAACAGATCCTTGAGCTTTCCCTCCCTCTCAGCGATAACAGCCAAATATTGATCCCATCTGGTCCCGGGCTCCTCTTCAAATATGCCGGCCTCGTGGGATGCAAGCCATACCTTGGCAGGGATTTTTCTTAAACGCTCTACGGAGTTTATGGTTTCGTGGATGCTCGAATTGAGATCACCATACCATGGCCCGAAGCTTGTAAGATCGTAGTCGCCTAAGAGCAATACTCTGGGACCTGGGAAAAAGAAGGAAAGATGGCCGGGTGTATGACCCGGCGTACCTATTACTTCAACCGTCCTGGTTTTTAGATGAATGATATCCCCACCCCGCAAGAAATGTTTCGGTCTGCGCGGCCTGAAATGAAACTCCTTTTTCAGTATGGGGCGCCAGTACTTGCGCTCATCCTCATCATCCATTCCATAGGAATCCATAAAGACTTCGAGATTGGAGAGGGGCGTCGCGTCTTGCTCTGAAACAAATAGAGGGATGTCATCAAATAGGTCTAAATGCATGAAATGGTCTTCATGCCAGTGGGTGAGCCAGACAGCTTTAACCCCGGGATCTTCCCTGAGTTGAATGAGCCGCTTCCTATCCGAAGCAGGATCAATCAATATCTTGTCGCCCTTTATATAAACGGAATGACAATTGGGATATCTCCCACGGTTTTCACCCGGAATGAACAGCACTGGACCATAATGTTTCTCTTTCATCATTTATGTTATCTCTTTGTTTTATCTATATAATCTGATTCACGGAGTTATGAGATAGGAATGGCCTTGGTACAAATCCCAAATTCCCCTATTCCTATCTTGATATCATTTCTGAGGCCAATCTGTGCCCCAGCATAGCGGCTTTTTTGAAATCCGCTTTTGCCTCTGTTTTCATCCCTTTGGATAGATTAACCACTCCCCTGTTATAAAAAAGGTCGCCGTCCTTGGGGCTCAATTTTAAAGCCTCGTTATAGTCTCTTATGGCAAGATCGCTCTTACCCAATTGATAATTGGCGTTTCCCCTGTTGCAATAGGCATCAACAGCGCGTGAGTCCAGTTCTATCGCTTTATCAAAATCCTTAATGGCCAGGCCGTATCTCTTCATCTTCACAAAAACCAGCCCCCGGTTATAGTAGGCATCTTTATCCCGATAGTTGATGTTAATCGCCTTTGTAAAGGCCTTCTCTGCCTTCTTAAAGTCCCCTTTTCGTTCATATAGACAGCCGCGGCTATAATAGAGGTCTGCGTTTTGTCTGTCCTGCCTGATAAGTTCGTCAAGTTCTCTGATTCCTCTGTCATATTCATGAGACTCTAAAACAGGCTTCTCACCCGGCGAAGGTAGGGCTGATACATGGGGTTTCTTGCTTGTAGGCTTTTTAGGCGAGCGCTCCTTGGCGAGTTTGGGGGCAAGGGCCTCTCTGGGAAGAGCTTTTTTGTCGGGCGTTGGGGGAATTATCACTGGCACCCTTATGGCCTCTGGCATTCCCAGCTCTTTTGCCTTCATTTCAAGGAATTGGGGAAGGTCAGTGATCTCCGATATCTGAATTTTATACTTATCCCTGATAAATAGACCGGCTGCGGCAAGAGAAAGGAGTTCTATAAGGATGATGACGGCTACCAATAGAAAGCTCGTCTTAACGGGCGGGAAGTGCTCAACACCGTCCTTATCGCCCACGGTGAGACCTCTGATCTGCCATCTGAAGAACATACAGATAAACCACGGAGCCAGAAGAAAAAGAATAATTAGGGCAAGAAAATCAATTGAAGGCAGAGATAAAAACTGGGCAGCAATTGGCAACACGAGCCAGAACAGTGAGGAGGCGAGGAATATTTTCATCAGCCCCCAGAAACCAGAGCCAAAGGAGGTTTTTTCCCCTCCATATTTCATGTGCTCTTCTTTCCACGCATAGTACCTGTAGATGCCGTAGAAATAGTAGATCCCAAGGGTCAGAATCGGCAGTATCATGAGATGTACCAAATAAAAAACAAAGAGACTTCCCCCAGTTCCCACAAAGTCGCTCTGTTTGCCGTCCACTAAGGTGTTCTGGGCCCTCCATTTCGAGATCTTGCATATAGCCCAGGGAGTGTAGATCCCGAGAGTAATGATCGTTAAAAGGATATTCACAAGGCAAACGATAAAAAGGTTGGAGCCTGTTCCAGTAAAGTTGACCTTTTTTCCGTTGATGACGGTATGTGATGCCTTTAGCTTGAAAAGCCTGACCCAGGCCCATGGAGAGTAGATGCCCAAAGTGAGAATGCTGAGCAAAAAAAGGTGGATGACAAAAATCCCCAGATACTCTCTGCCTGATCCATTGAATTCGCAGTTTCCCTTTGGCATTATTATGTCCTCCTTATATTATCCTTATTCTCTATACTCAAAAAATTTAGGTTGGACCTCGGTCTATTCAATCCCGCCGTATTGGCACAGTGTTTTTTCATCTATATATTCCAAATCTTAAACTTTGTGTCAAAATTTTGCAATATTTTAAAAGGTTATAATGCGAACTCCTGCTTTTAGGATGAAAAGAGGGTTATTCTTCGTTATTTCGTCGATGTTTTTTCGTGTATTTCTTTCTCTGAAATGATAGCTTTAGTTTTTAATAAATCCTGCATTCTCGGGTTATTTTATATGCACAGGTGAAGGAACCTCAAATGCCTGAAAAAGTTTTGTCTGCTTTTTAGTAACTTCACCCCAATGCCCTCGTCTTCCCGCATGCTCGAAGTATTCAATCACATCCAGCTCATCAAGCAGGGTGTAAAGGGT
>JAUWPC010000210.1 GCA_030611815.1 Desulfobacteraceae bacterium | reverse complement strand
CGCCACTCGATGCAATACCTCAGCATAACCGGTTTTTTTGCACCGGGGACAAACAGCCAAGAGATCCCCTAAGTTTTTCCCCTTGTTTGGATCTTTTTGGAGATATTCAAATTCCTTCTTGGGCATCAGGTAACTCCCGCAGACATCACAAAAGACCGCATATTTCTTATGACCGCGCTCCAACAGGAGTTCCCTCAGCTCCATCATAAAGTCCTGGAAATTAACGCCGCTGGGGCAAAAAAAGGTACACTCCTGACAGGTCAGGCAGTACCAAAAGGCCTCTTCGTCCTCAACGCTATCAGGGGGGGAGAGTGTCAGCCATTCCACCACCCCCCTTGGTGAGCGCTGGTACACGTACTCCCCATAAAAATCGAGCATGGGACAAACAGCAGAGCATTTCCCGCACTCTAAACAGAAATTGAGATTGTTTTTTTGAATAGAGTGTCGGATTGCTGTTTTTATATCAGTGAATTGCATACGCCCTCAGAGTGTGAACTCATGACCTGCAATGGTGGTGCCGACCATAGCCAATATCTCCTCATCGGTAAACCCCTTTAAGTAAATTGCATTGCTCAGGCAGGATGCCACACAAAGTCCGCACCCTTTACACTCGGTCGGATTAACAGTGGCGATTTCCCTTGTGATCTCAGGGGAGAACCTGAATTCAACCCAGTCAACCGCCCCGAAAGGGCAGATTTCTATACATCTCCCGCAGGAAGAGCAACTTAAAGGGTTCACCTTGGAGATAAATGCCTCGGTCACCACCCGACCCTGGGCCATGGGAGCGGCCGCCTTGGCCGCCGCAGCATAGCCCTGGGAGATACATTCCACTATTTCCGTGGGGTAACGCGCGCATCCGGCAATAAAAATACCGTCTGCGGGAAACTCCACCGGTCTCAGTTTCTGATGGGCCTCCATGAAAAACCCTTCATTCCCGATCGGTATCTTCATCATCTTCGAAAGTGCCTGGTTGTCTTCGGCAGGTACCAGCGGTGTGGTCAAGATCACGGCATCCGCGTCCAATTCAAGGTCCCTCCCCATGAGCTCATGGTAAACCTTGACCTTATTGGCCGCATCTCCGGCGCCCTTGATCTCAGGGGGGCGATCCACGTTGTAGCGGACAAAACGAACACCCACCTGCATTGCCTTTTGATAGTACTCCTCGAAGACCTTTCCGAATGCCATGATATCCCTTTGCAGGATAGTCACCTCTGCCTCAGGAATGGCTTCTTTTAAAAGCGTGGCGTTTTTCATGGCCGTGATACAGCAGAACCGGCCGCAATAGGGCATCTCATCGGTCCGAGCACCCACGCAGTTTATCATTACGACCTTTTTCAGGCCATTGAAGCCTCTCCTGTATCGCTGCTCAAACTCAAGCTGGGTCATGACATTGTCAAAGAGGTCATATCCGAACATCCCTTTTGGCTTGAGTTCATTGGCGCCGATAGCAACAATGATGGTCCCTATCTTCAACTCACCGGTCCCGCCATTCTCCTTGATCACGGCTGTAAAGTTGCCGATAAAGCCTTTCACTTCAACCAGTTTTACTTCAAAATGCACCCTTATGTTATCATGCTTTATGACGGAATCGACTAATGGGTCCAGGAGTTCTGCTGTAGGGGCGTTGGAAGGGAAGACCATGTTTACATTCTTCAAGAGGCCGCCTAACCTATCCGTTTTTTCCAGGAGTTCAACCTGGTAACCCTGAGTCGCCAGGGTCAGGGCAGCAGAGAGCCCGGAGATCCCGCCCCCAATGATTAGCGATGATGGCAGGACGTCGGTTGAGAGATCCTCCTCAGGGGTCAAAAGACTCACCTTTGCGACACCCATGCGCACAAGATCCTTGGCCTTGTCGGTCGCATCGTCCTGCTGGGTCATATGGACCCATGAGCAGTGCTCTCTGATGTTGACAAATTCAAAGAGATATTTATTTAGTCCGGCTAATTCACAATTCTTCTTAAAGAGGGGCTCATGGGTGCGGGGCGTGCAGGAGGCCACCACCACCCGGTTGAGATCACGTTCATCAATCTGGTTTCTGATGGATGAGAGACCATCTTCAGAACAGGTATAAAGATTCCCTTCGGTGTGGACAACATTGGGTAGCGTCGCTGCATACTCCACCACCTCGGGCACATTGACGGTTCCCCCTATGTTTGTGCCACAGTTGCAAATAAAAACACCTATTCTGAGAGACATTGATGGTTTTCCTTAAGAATGTTGGGCAAGAACCTCCGCCACTTTAGAGGCGGCACCAGACGCCCTCACCACAGAATCGGGCACATCCATGGGAGACTGGCAAAACCCGCACCCAAACACGCCTTCCTTGGTGGTGCCGAACGGATTGCTCAATCCCTCGGGTGTGGCAATAAAACCGAACTCGTCTAATTCCACGCCCAACCGTTTGGCGATTGAGATATTGCTCTCTGTAGGTATGAGGGCCTGAGAGAGGATGACCATATCAAACTCCCTTGCCCTGAATTCCCTGTTAATCGTATCTTCATAATGGATGACCGGATTCTGGTTCTCCTCGTTAAGTGTGACCCGGCCCGGTCTCGTGCGGATATATTCCACCTCGTATTCGGTTTTGGCACGCCGGACATACTCCTGAAAGCCCTTTCCCACCGCCCTCATATCCATGTAAAATATGGTTGATGTGAGTTCGGGATAGTGTTCGTGTGCTAAGATGGCCTCTTTGGTGGCGTGCATACAGCAGACTGCAGAGCAGTATCTCATGTGCCTGACATCTCTCGATCCCACGCACTGGATAAAACCGAGACGCTTTGGTTCTTTGCCATCAGACGGACGTTTAAGGTGACCGGTGGTGGGACCGGACGCACATATCATCCTTTCAAACTGCATAGCAGTAATAACGTTCTCGATCCTTCCCCATCCATATTCCATCAACGGGGAGACGTCATAAAGGTCAAAACCAGTGGCAAGGACTATTGCGCCCACATTGACGGTGACTTCCCTGTCCCTTTGAGCAAAATCCACGGCTTCTGCCTTGCACACCTCGGCGCATGTGTAGCATTCAGAACAGATGCCGCAAGAGATACATCTTTTGGCCTCTGTTACGGCCTGCTCCTCGCTGAAACCTAACTGCACCTCTTGGAAATTGTTTGCCCTGTCTCCTGGTTCAAGGCGTGGCATCCGGGTCCTGGGAATATGATCATACCCTTCGGTAGGCACATCCTCAACCGGTTCCCATTCCCTTTCCCGGCCCTCCCGAAGGTTAACACCACGAATGAACCTGTCAATGGAGATGGCGGCCTGTTTACCCGCCTCTATGGCCTCGATTACCGTCTTTGGGCCGGTTACGGCGTCGCCCCCGGCGAAGATGTCTGAATCATCTGTCTGTAAGGTAATGGGGTCAACATTCATGGTCCCCCAATTGGAAAGGGTGCAGGCAGATTCAGGCCCCAGGCAGGACCAGTCTGATTCCTGGCCGATAGCAGGGACTACACCGTCCACTTCGATAATGAATTCTGATCCCTCTATCGGTATGGGACGTCTCCTGCCGCTTTCATCCGGTTCACCTAACTTCATCTTGAGACATTCAATAGCCTTGACCCTGCCGTTCTCACCAATAATACGCTTGGGATTTGTCAATGGATAAATCGGGATACCTTCCTCTTCACATTCTTCGACCTCTTCTTCATTGGCCGGCATCTCTTCCAGACTCCGGCGGTAGATTATAAAAGGCTCTTTTGCGCCAAGCCTTAGGGCCGTGCGAACTGTATCCATGGCCACATTACCGCCCCCTACCACGGCAATCCGGTCTCCTAATGAAACCTGCTTTCCCAAGTTCACTTCCCGCAAGAAATCCACACCCGGGTAGACTCCCTCAAGGTTTTCTCCCTCAATATTCAGGCTTGTACATTTGTGAGCGCCGATCCCTAAAAAGATGGCATTATATCCTTCCTCGCGGAGTTGTTCTATGGTTATATCTTTTCCAATATCCACACCGGTTTTGATCTTCACCCCCATATCCCTGATGACCTGCACCTCGGCATTGATAATATCCCTCGGGAGCCGGTACTCCGGGATACCCACTGAGAGCATGCCGCCTGTTACGGGCAGTTTTTCGTATATGGTGACCTGGTAGCCTTCCTTTGCAAGGTAGTAAGCGCATGAAAGTCCTGCAGGTCCTGCACCGATAATCGCAACCTTATGGGCTCTTTTTTTCTTGATCTGAGGGAGATAACGGGTTTCTGACTTGAGGTCGAGATCAGCCACAAAGCGTTTGATGAAATCTATGGCTACAGGCTCATCCACCTGGCTGCGTGTACACGCCGATTCGCACGGGTGATGGCATACCCTGCCGCAGATAGCGGGAAGAGGGTTTTCCTCCTTGATGAGTTTCAACGCCTCCTGAAATCTGCCCTGGGCAATCAGGGCCACATAACCCTGGACACTGATGTGGGCGGGACAGGCAGTTTTACAGGGCGCCGTCCCCCTGCGGTCAATGGCAAAGGTGGAAGGGACTGCCTGGGGGAAATATTTGTAAATCGCCTTTCTGTTCCCGAGACCAGCGTTAAATTCATCCGTAACCGTTATCGGGCACCCCTCAATGCACTCGCCGCACCCTACGCACTTGTCTTCGTCTATAAAACGGGCTTTTCTTATGATCTTGGCCTTGAAATCGCCTGAACTACCGGTGAGTTCTGACAGTTCAGAATAGGTGAGGAGGTCTACATTTTCATGGTTGGCACACTCAATCATCTTTGGGGCCAAGATACACATGGAACAGTCATTGGTAGGAAAGGTCTTGTCCAACTGGGCCATACGTCCCCCAATGCTCGGCTTCTTCTCCATCAGGTAGACCTTGATGCCCATATTGGCGAGGTCTATGGATGCCTGCATGCCTGCGATCCCACCACCGATGACGAGTGCTGCTTTTTGGCTCAAATCTACTGCCTTTCTTATAATTTAAGAATTCAATAACTGTGCGGGGTATGAAACGAAGTTCATGATACTGAACTTGCCATACGGACCAAAATACCATATCTTGCCATTATGTCAAGGGAAAAAGAGTGAAAAAATGTATATAATAATAGTTTGTTATGTCAATTTTGACAGGATGCGAAATCATATTGACAAATGATAGTCAAGAGGTGTAAAATATTCAGATAATTCAGCAGGGTGAACAATGGCGACAAAATATAAGGCTCCATCAGTAAAAAAAGCATTCCAAATATTGAAGCTCATCTCAGGGGCGAACCGTGGTTTGGGGATCACCGAACTCGCAAATAATCTTGAAATGAGCAAGGGTACTGTCCATGGCATAATCTCTGCCCTGGAGGATTCCGGGGCTATAATGAGGGACCCCGTGACAAAAAAATATACCCTTGGCGTCACTCTCTTTGAATTGGGGAAACTGGCCTATTCTCAAATTGACCTGAAAGACCTGGCAAGACCGGTCATGGAGGAGCTGATGGAGAGGACAGAAGAATCAGTCTATATAGGCGTTATGAACGGGGACCATATTACCATATTGGATATAGTTGAATCCAGCCATGACCTCAAGATTACCTCTCCTAAAGGGACTGCCATTCCCCTCTTTGCCGGGGCCACGGGGAAAGTAGTTTTAGCATCCATGGAAAAGTCGCAGGCCCTTAATATCATAAGGAGAAACGGGCTCCCCAGGTTTACAGAGCATACGATCACAGATCCGGAGCGCTATCTTGAAGAGGTAGAATCTGCGAAGAAAAGGGGATACGCTACCGATTATGAGGAGTACATCTCCGGTGTGAGGGCCATTGCTTCACCTATTAGGGGATGGAAACCCTTGATATCAGCGATTTGGGTTGTGGGGTTTAAGACGAGCCTCGACGACCATAAAATGGAGGACCTGATACCGGCGACAAAAGAGGCGGCAGAGGAAATCAGCCGCAGGATTGAGGAACAACCTACGAATTAGTGCCTGAACGAAAATCACGCCTTGGCGTGATTCAGGCACGATTTTGGATTTAAAAACTCACACAAATTAGGACGAAATAACTGCCACATTTGACCCCGCCAGAGGCGGGGTTGTTTTTGGATTCATACTCTTAATCGTACTCTTAACCGAAATTCGTGACTTCAAAAAAATAGTTATGTGTTATCAGCAGGTTACATGTTGCAAAATTGTTATTTTGGCACTACACATTTGAATTCTTTCTATATAATTGCCTTCAGTGTTTTGCCCAATTGTTGGGGTAAAT
>JAUWPC010000340.1 GCA_030611815.1 Desulfobacteraceae bacterium | reverse complement strand
TATCGAAACTACTTGAAACATATGAAACCTGAAGAACGTCAACAGTTGGACCGGATGTTTAATCCTCGAGGATTCGCGTTATTTGGAGGAATCAGTACGCCTATTTCATTTGGTCAACTGATCCTGTTAAGCCAGATCCGGTACGGTTTTAAAGGTCGACTTTATCCGATCTCGCCAGGAGGCGGGGAGATTGCCGGGTTGAAGATCTATAAGAGCCTTGAGGAGGTGGAAGGGCCGGTTGACTTAGCCTCGATCTCGGTTCCCGCCAAGGCCGTGCCAGGGATTTTGAGAGACTGCCTGAATAATGGCGTGGCAGGAGTGCAGATCCATTCTTCCGGTTTTGTTGAGACAGGCGATGAGGAGGGGGCAGCCCTCGAGTCTGAGATCCTAAGGATCGCGGCAAAGGGAATCAGGGTGGTGGGCCCTAACTGTTTCGGAATTCATAACCCACGTGGCGGGATAACCCTCCTTCCCGGCTTTGATTTTTCCCGGGAGCCGGGCCCGGTGGCCATGATCTCCCAGAGCGGTGGGGTTGCCACTGATTTCGCACATGAGGCACCTTCCTTAGGCCTTGGTCTGAGCAAGGTCATCTCTTTTGGCAACGGCTGCGATCTGGAAGCTGCAGGTCTCCTTGAATACTTGGCTGAAGACCCGGAGACCGGTTATATAGCTGCCTATCTTGAAGGGATACGTAATGGCCGGAGGTTTTTGGATATCCTCAAGCGAGTGACCCTCAAAAAACCCGTGGTCATCTGGAAGGGCGGTCTTACCCCTTTGGGGGGGAGGGCGGCCATGAGTCACACAGGGTCCATGGGAGGAGAGACCAGGGTTTGGAACGGCGCCCTGGCCCAGGCGGGCGCAGCCTCCGTACAGGGCCTCGATGAAATGCTGGACACACTCGTTGCCCTCAAATACCTGAAAAACAGTGGGCCACGGATTGCCTTACTTGGTGGAGGTGGAGCAATCGGCGTCTACAGTTCCGATCTGGCACAGCAATGGGGCCTCCAAATCCCCTTCTTCAGCCATGACACCCAGAAGAGGCTTAGGCGGTTTTTCCCCACTCCGGGCAACAGCATGGCCAACCCTTTAGACACCGGTTCACCGGCCCTCCCGGCAGAAACCATTAAGGCCTTGGCTGAGGAAATTCTCACCCGGGAACCCGTGGACGTACTCATAATCATAATGCTTTTGCGGACCCTTGAGATAGAAGTGCCGGCCTTTTACACAATGAACGGTCTGGAGCCGCCTTCAGGCGGAAGCTATCTCCAGGGACTTGTCGAACCGCTCGCTGGCCTTAAAAGAGAAACTGGAAAAGATGTGGTTATGGTATTTGAGAACAGGGCACATCTCCTGGAGGAGGTGGAGGTGGAGGCTGTGTCCAGGAGAGTACGCAAGAAGTTTCATGACGAGGGAATCCCGGTCTATCCCAGCGTAGAGAGGGCGTTGCGAGGGATATATCATGCACTTCGGAAAAGTGCCTAAAGTTTACCCCGTTCAATTTAGTCATTTTAGATCACTTTAGGCACTTTAGATGACTTATGGTTAAACAATTACTCAACCGGTAGAACCTTTCTACGGTACCACTACCAGAGGTAGTTGTTTACGCCGATTATTAAATCAGACTGAAGGTAATAACCCTGGAATCACCTTTTGAATAAGTGTCACCCTTGACGACATGGCTCCCTAATGTGACTCTCTTCCCGATCAGATTCATGTCCGCATCATCAGGGTTGAGATCCACCAGGTTTCCCATGACCCAGGCCCCTTCATCTATTTCCGCCATGGCGACAACATATGGAGCGGTCATCCCTTCAGGCGCTATCCTGATCACGGTAAAGGTCCGAATTGTCCCTTCTCCGGCTATTTCAGTGATTTCCAGATCTGTGCCATTGCACTCCCGGCATCGGGCCATGGGCGGAAAGGTCACGTTATTACAGGTATTACACTTGAGGCCCGGAAGTTCTCCCCGCTCTAACCCCTGCTGATATTGATCATAAGTAAGCTTATAGTCCATTTTTTAATTCCTCAGGATAATATTGCATATGGTTCCGAAGTCTCCGCCTAAAGTGTCAACCAGGCCAACCCGGGCGCCTTCCACCTGGCGCGGTCCACTTTCTCCCCGGAGCTGTTCCACAATTTCCGTTACCTGCGCGGCCCCGGTTGCGCCGATGGGATGTCCCTTGGCCTTGAGTCCGCCCGAGGGGTTGACCACGATCTTACCCCCTAAATATGTCTCTCTTTTCGTGGCCGCATCATATGCCTTTCCGAATTCATAGAACCCGAAACTTTCCAGAGCCAGGATTTCTGCAATGGTAAAACAGTCGTGGAGTTCCACCACGTCTATGTCATCCGGACCCAGACCGGACTCCTTGTAGGCCTGGGCTATTGATGCCTCCCTCGCCATGACCCTGCTGAGGTCCTTTTGCAGATACAGTGGACCGGCCGACGCCTGTCCCATACCGGCGATGTAAACCGGCTTTTTTGCAAGCTCCCTGGACTTTCCCGCCTCGGCCACCACCACGGCCGCGGCCCCGTCCGAGAAGGGACAACAGTCTAAAAGCTGGAGCGGGTCCGCCACCATTATACCGTCCAATACGGTATTGACGTCTATCTCCTTTTGAAAGTGTGCCTTTGGATTCATAGAGCCGTGGTAATGGTTTTTCACCGCTACTTCGGCCATATTCTGCTTCAAATCCTTCAAGGGTACGCCATACTTTTCTGAATACATGTGGGCTGCCATGGCAAATACACCGGGGAAGGTCAGGCCGACCGTTGATTCATACTGTGCGTGGTGGCCCATGGCAAAGGTCCTGGTGGCCAGAGGGGTGCCCATGGCACAGGCCCGCTCCGTTCCTCCTGCCAGGACTATATCATACACACCAGAACCCACAAGTAGAGCGGCGTGACGAATGGCAACGGTTGCTGTTGCACATGCCGATTCAAAGCGGGTCGCCGGTACGCTCACGGGTAGTCCGAGTTCTGCATGGGCAAAGGGCGCCATATGCATCTGGCCCTCTTCAAAATCGCCCAGGCAGTTTCCAAAGTACAGGGCCTCCATATCTTTTGGTTCGAGGTTGGATTGGGCTATGGCCTCAAGACCTGCTTCGGCAAACATCTCCAGATTGGTCTTTTCCGAGACGCCGAATTTGGTCATTGCCACGCCAAGTATTGCCACTTGTCTCATGATAGCCTCCCTACATTGAATATTGAAGATTGAAAACGCCGCCCCGGTTAAATTAAGTGCAAAAGAGATTTAACTGGGTAAACAAAAAAGCGCAAAAATCACAAAAAATAAAATTGACATATAGTACAATTAAAGGGTTATAAGCAAGAAAAATAACTTCTCAAAAGCCACGGTATGAGTTGTGTTTTGGCATTGCGTGCAAATATTTCGTTATGATTGTTTCACCACGAAGATCACGAAGGCCACGAAGAAATTTAACAAAAAACAATGACTTCTACTGAAGACCCAAGGCATTCTGGTCTTTCAATCATCAATCAACAATCAAAAATC
>JAUWPC010000177.1 GCA_030611815.1 Desulfobacteraceae bacterium | reverse complement strand
TTCTGAACCTGTAAACGTTTACAAAAAAAGAAAGGGCCGGTAATTTCCAACCGGCCCTAACTTATTGAAATCATCTGGTAGGCACGCAGGGATTTGAACCCTGGACCCCTACCGTGTCAGGGTAGTGCTCTCCCCCTGAGCTACGTGCCTGTAATTTTTTTTAAGTATCAGTCCACGGTGCAGATGTCAAGTCGTATTCTGCAGCCCCAAAAAATCTCATTTTACGAGGCCTTCAAACAAGCCGACCAGACGTTTTTTTGTTGCGTGGTGTATGGATAAAGGAGTATGTAGGAATTCAAGGATTGAGGGATTGTGGCCCCGGTGAAATGTGCTCCGCTGTAACTATCATGAATTTCACGGGGTAAAGATTGAGGGGATGAAGGATGCTGAGTAAGTCTTAGGTATTGGGTATTAGGTACTGGGTATTGAATAGGATGGGTGGAATGTATTGGTGCTCTGCGTCAATCTGCGTAACCTGCCCGCTTGTGCCTCGCAGCCCGCCCGCCTCGCGTTGCGAAGCATTGCGGGCACGTGGCAGGCTGGTCTGCGGATTGTTCGAATATCACTATTAACGGCCATGCCCCAAAGGACACAACGAAGCATGAAAGCACGGGTTGAGTACAATCTTAATGTAATTAGTTGACATCCTTAACTTTAGGCACTTTAGTTCACTTTAAACTTTAGGCGCTTTCATATAACGTTATAGTACGAGGTTTGATAATGAAAAAAGGTGGTTTTATAGGTCTGTGTTGTTCGTTTTTTGTTTTCTGTTTGATGGTCATGGCTTGGGGAGTACAAAACGAGGTCAAAGATTCACCCTCTGTGGTTTTCCCTGAACCCGGGTTTGAATTCGATGCCGTGTTTGAGGGCATAGATGTTGTGCACGACTTCGTGATTCAAAACAAGGGCACGGCCACCCTTGACGTTAAAAAAGTCTCGGGTGGGTGAGGGTGCATAATAGCCTCCTTTACGAGGCAAATCCCCCCAGGTGGAGAGGGAAAGATATCCGTCAAGTTAAGCACAAGAGGTTATGGTGGAAGGGCCCTTAAAAAGACCATAAAGGTATATACGAACGACAAGAAACACCCCGTTTCAGACCTTAGTGTCAAAGGCAACGTCAAGAAATTTGCAATCATTTCCCCATCCAGGGTGTCCCTGAACGGTGAGGCCGGAACAGAAATAAAGGTTTCTGTGAAAATCACCCCTGCTACTAAGGGCTTGTTTGACATTGTAGAGGCCAAAGCAGACAGAGGGAAAGAGCTCAGTATCTCTTTGACCGAAACAAAACAACCTGATGGAAAGATCTATCTCCTGACCGTGGAAAACAGAAGGGAAACGAAGGGGAGATACCGGGATACAATTAGGCTCCTTACTACAAGCAGTATCCGAAAAGAACTGACTATCCCCGTATACGGCAATATCAAGGCCCGGCAGATTGCCGCCATAACACCAACAGGGACCGTTCAGTTGAAGGGAAATACAGGGGAGGCGATAAAGGCTTCAGTAACGATTGTTCCTAAAAAAGAACAGATGTTTGATATAGTAGAGGCGAAGGCGGATAAAGGAGAAAACATCCGCTTCACCCTGACAACATCCAAAGAAGCTGATAGCAAAGTGTATCTCCTTACAGTGGAAAACAAAAAAAAGACCCCGGGCAGGTTTAGCGACACCATCAGGCTCTTTACCACAAACAAAATTCAAAAAGAGATAACCATTCCGATTTGGGGTGAAATATGGGCGCCGGAAATCGCTTCTATCAAGCCGAGGCGTTTAACGTTGAGAGGATCTGCCGGAAAGCCGGTAAAGGGATCGGTCAGGATCATACCCAATGATAAATACCCCTTTTCAATCACCGAGGTGAAACCACGCGACGGGAAAAACATCAAATGCGACCTCAAGGAAGTGGAAGAATCAGGAAAAAAGATCTATGTCCTGACAGTGGAAAACTTGAAAAAGGAAAAGGGCAGGTATTACGATATGATCAATCTCAAGACAGACAGCAAATACCTGCCGGAAATAAGGATTAGCGTGTCCGCGCGGATTGGCGATTAGAGATCGGATCAATCCCTCAGGCGGGACTCGACCACTTAACGAGGCCTTTATAAAGGAGAATGACATGAGACCAAAGTGTATTGGATTATTGTCTGCCTTATTAATAATAGTGGGGGCTGCAGCGGGTTCCTTTGCCGGTGTGGAATGGAGTCTTGAGCACACCTTGCAGATGGATCAATCACCACTTGATGTGGCGGTTTCCCCCGATGGAAAACATATATTTGTCCTTACAGAAAGCGGCATCTTTGTATATTCTCAAGATGGGAAGTTAGAGGATAAGATCGATGTGGGATATCCCGTTGATCAGATGAAGATTGGACCGGGGGGAAAGCAGCTTTTCATAACCAGCAGGAAAAACAAGACCGTTCAGGTCGTTACGATAGACTTTATCGTAGATATAAACGTCTCTGGCTCGCCATACAGGGGTCGCCAGGATGCCCCGGTGGTTATAGCGGTTTTCAGCGATTTCCAGTGACCCTACTGTGTGAGGCTTGAGCCCAAACTTGAGCAGGTGCTCAAGAAATATCCTGAATCGGTAAGAATCGTTTTCAAGAATTATCCCTTAAAAAATCACAAGTTTGCCGCCAAGGCCGCTGCCGCGGCCCTTGCAGCCGAACGTCAGGGAAAATTCTGGGAATTCCACGATGAGTTGTTCAAGAATTACAGGCAGCTCAGCGATAAGAAACTCAATGAAATCGCCCGCAAATTGGATCTGAATGAGGCTCAATTTCAAGAAGACCGCAAAGATCCGGAAATCGTGGCAAAGGTCCAAGCGGATTATCAGGAGGGGAGCAAGATAGGCGTGAGAGGCATCCCCGCGGTTTTTGTAAACGGAAGGCGTATAAGCAATCGAGACCTGAAGACGATCGGGTCCATCATTGAAAAGGAAATAAAAAAGACCAAAAAGCGGTAACGAGGACAGACTACACTCGAATCGTATTTCAGAGTTTTCGGTCAGGCATTATTGGTGGTCTGGTAAACAGTCGAAAACCTCACGATTTGGAGCAACGCCCTTAGGCCCAACCATTCACAATAATTCGCAATTCCTGAATCCCTAAATTCCTAAATCCATGTAAAAAGGACTTTTTACATGGGTGTCATTATTTATCTAAAGCCTTCAGGTTAAGATCATACAACACAAGTCTGCTTTTGGGCAAGCCCACGAAATAGCTCTCACTGGTAACAGACGCAATTACCAATTCCTTAAGACCGTCATTATCCAGGTCAGCTATCTGATAACCAACCACGGTGCCCGACAATTTCTGGGAGGTCCACTGGGAGGTTAAGGCTGTACCGTCCCAATCCATAAACAGGACCTTACCGCTCCCGAACCAGCGTACATCCCCGAAAATCCGACCAACTTTTGATTCGTTCTTACAGACGACTATCTCCTGTTTTCCATCGTCATTCATATCAACCAGAAAGATGGGCGATGGTATAAAGATGCGCACGCCCGTATCAATCATGCGGTTAATATTTGCAACCTTATCTTCCATGAAGGTCAGGCTCCCGCCAAAATAGTCCCCGCTTTTCCAGAGCCGCTCCCCTTTGGGGTCGTACACAAGGAGATGTTCATAAGGGCCTAACATGGTGGTGTATGTTATCCCCTTACCTGTCAGGTCGTTCTGAACGAAATTGAACACGTTCCCATACCGCGGAAGATTTAATGGGCCGGTGGAAACAAACCCGTTCCCCTTACGAGCTAAGATCTGTACATCTCCTATGTAGGCCCCCTCGACACCCCTCTTTTGCCCGACAAGGATTTTCCCTTTTCCAGGCAGGTCAACAGCCCGGAAAAGCCAGCTCTCTCTGCTTGCAATTTCCTTGAACTTGCCGCCATCCCATTCCAAAACCAGGGAAGATACGGTTGTGCTCAGGTTGCTCACATATATTTCGGCTCGTCCATTGCCGTCCAAATCGGCAACGCTCACATAGATATAATTCGATGCCCAGGTTTTTTCAATTGCCTTGAACTGAAAGAGCCTATTCTTACGCCATTTGTAAACATAGACAGTATCTCTGTCGATAATAACTAATTCATTCTTCCCGTCCCCATCCAAATCCCCCACATCGAGGCCCCTGATCTCCAGCTTAAAGCGCTGAACAAATGACGGTTTCTGTCCCGAGGTGCCTGCCCTTTCCCCCACGGCAATAAGAGCGCCGTCTTCCTTTTCCTCTCTTTCATAGACACGGCCCGGTCTGTAGACCTCTTTACCCATGATTTTTGCGTTGATGTCTTCAGCGAACTGGTTGACTGTAGGAATCACCCCGTCCATCCCCTTTGACTGGTCAAAGGCGGTGACTAATTCATCTGATTTGGCTACATCTAAGATTTTTGCATCAATGCTTACACTATCTCCAAAGACAGTGAGGCTTCCTAAGATCACGTAATCAGCCCCTAATGCCTTGCCGATCATAAGCGCCTTTTTCTTGTTCAGCGAGCCTGGGACGGCGGCCACCTCTTTATTAACCGATTCCTCTTCTATTACTTCCACCTTCCCTTTCCAGGCCAATCTCGAGCTGAGCATATCTACTATGCCTTCCCGCAAAAAGCTAAGGTCGCGATCAGCATTCATGGTAAACGGGAGGATAGCTATCTTCTTCGGGGACTCGTCCGCATGTGAAGAAACCCCGACAAAAATGAGGCTGAACGAAATAGTGAGGATAAATGACAAAACGGTTACTCTTGTTTTCATGACTCTCCTTATTTGAGGCCTCGTTAAGTGGTTAAATCCCGCCTTCTATTGTCTTTTTTTGTGCTGTTTACCTAGTGCCTGAACGAAAACTGTCTTTTTCGCCTCCCGCCTCGGCGGGACGTCAGACTCATCAGGCACTCAGTCATCTGAGTGCCTGATCGCCTTCCTTGATCTGAACGAAAAATCCTAGTTTTCGTTCGGACACTACCTAAGAATTGGACGTTCGATGTGGTTGAAACCTTAAGATTTTGATATAATATGCTTTTTCCCCAACTCAATTCCGCCTGGCGGGACTTAACTATTTGACGATCTCTGTATTAAATCGTAAGTGCTCAGGAAAAGTGCACAATACGAGCCCCTCAGCCTTTCAGGATACCATAAAACTGCCCGGGGCGATCGATCTTGTCCCCCACTTTAGCGCCGCACTGTCTACACCGGTATTCATACCTGTCTCCATCTGGGAGGACCAGGAGAAGGAACTTGTTGATCGGCACAGCACAGCCGCATTCAGAGCAGTAAAGTTCGGTGGCCTCCAATTCTTCAAAATCTTCCCGGCGCTTCACAGGCCTCGCGGCGACCGGCGGTGCGAAATTGAAAGGATTGTTTTTCATGGATAAAAGCTTGAATTTGAGACGGAAGTTATGATATAATTTATATTTTCTCTTAATAAAGAATCGGGATATAATAATCATCCAGACCCCTAAAGGCAAGGGCTTTTAACAGAGGATCATGAAACTCGTTTCAATTAAGGGGTGAGGAAAGAGAGGAAATTATGAAGGTAAAGCATATTGACCATATAGGTATTGCTGTTAAGGGGATTGAGCAGGCTGGCAAATTCTATACGGACATCCTGGGGCTCAAGATCGAAAATGTCGAAAACGTGGCCGATCAGAAGGTGAATGTCGCATTTATTCCAATCACAGACAGCGAAGTGGAATTGTTAGAGTCCACCGAACCGGATGGTCCGGTTGCAAAATATATAAGCGCGCGGGGAGAGGGGGTGCAGCACATTGCCTTTCGCGTGGAGGATATAGATAAGGCCCTTGAGGAACTGAAAGAAAAAGGGGTTCGACTTATCGATCAGGCGCCGCGAAAAGGGGCCGGGGGCGCAAGGATAGCCTTCATCCATCCAAAAGAAACCAACGGTGTCTTAGTGGAGATCTGCGAAAGGGATTAACAGAGAGTCGCAGGATCTCAAAAACGGTAGGTTATTAATCCATGGGTCGTATCGTAGGGGGAAACGCTGACCTGAACCCGGTCACCAACCATAACCTTGATCCGGTGCTTTTTCATCCTGCCGGAAAGCACACCCCTTATGGTGAGATTATTGTCACACTGGATTTCCATGGTGCCGCCGCCGAGGACCTTGGCGACTACCCCTTCTAATTGAATTAAATCGTTTCGACTCAAAATGCTCCTTTCTCGGCATGTAAAGCCTAACCCGGCTAAATCGGAGATGCGAATTGAGGAATTGAAGGCAGTTTCTTTAATCTAACCCTCAATCCCTAAATTAAAGTGCCTAACCTGAAATTTTTGACAACCATATCATTTTGTAGCCTGATGTCAATGAAATGTGCGAAATTTTTTCCGGCTATTCAGTTTTTCGAAACCATCAACCTTGTCGAAAATCCCCGCACATAGTGCGGGAGAACCTATGAACGACTACCATAAGACATATCTGACTTTTCGCTCTTTTACCATGGATGGGGGCAAAATCTCCAGGGAAAAGACCGACCTTACGGTGGAAACTCCCCTGCAAATCATAGTCAATGGTCAACCACATACCCTTATCATGTTTACGCCCCAAAAGATCAGGGAACTGGTAATTGGTTTTGTTTTCACGGAAGGCCTGATAAAGGATTTTCAAGAAATAAAGGACTGCAAAGTTTCTGATGTCCGGAAAGAGGATGGAGAAGAGGTCATTGAAGCCCGCATAGAAATCGTCTCCAAAGGGCCACTTCCCTCAGCGGCAAGCGGGAAAAGGGTCTCATATTCGAGTTGCGGCATTTGCGGGACTGAAAGCTACAATCAAATGAAGAACGGATTGAAGCGAGTAAAGAGTGCCCACCGGTTTACGATGGATATGCTAAAGGATCTCTCGAACACACTGGAAGAGTTCCAACCCCTCTACACAAGGACAGGGGGCGCCCACGCAGCGGTCCTCTTTGACTCCAAGGGGGAGCAGATCCTTCATTGTGAAGATATGGGGCGCCACAACGCGTTAGACAAGGTAATAGGATCTACACTTATTAGAGGAATTTCCTCAGAAGACAAGGTGCTGGTTTCGAGCGGCCGTGCCAGCCTGGAAATGATCCTTAAGACGGCAAGGGC
>JAUWPC010000118.1 GCA_030611815.1 Desulfobacteraceae bacterium | reverse complement strand
AGTAATTTAGTGATTGAGACGAACGTCATTCATGCATCGTACCTGTATGGGGTAAAGAAACTCCTTTTCTTGGGCAGCTCCTGTATCTACCCGAAACAGTGTCCTCAACCGATGAAAGAGGAACACCTACTTTCCGGTTATTTAGAGCCTACCAATGAGCCCTATGCCGTGGCAAAGATCGCCGGTATAAAGATGTGCCAGTCCTACAACAGGCAGTATGGAACGCGGTATATCAGTGTTATGCCCACCAACCTTTATGGTCCAGGTGACAATTTTGACCTGAAGACATCACATGTCCTCCCTGCCCTGATCCGGAAGTTTCATGAGGCAAAGATGGGGGGCGATAAATCAGTGGAAGTTTGGGGCACTGGAGCGCCGAGGCGTGAGTTTCTCTATGTGGATGATCTCGCCGATGCATGCCTTTATCTGATGAATAATTATGATGGGGACGACATCATCAATGTCGGTGTGGGCCGGGACCAGTCTATTCGGGAACTGGCCGAGATGGTTGGTGAAGTTGTTGGGTTTAAAGGCGATCTCAGGTTCGACCACACCAAGCCGGATGGAACCCCGCTCAAACTCTTGGATGTTTCTAAATTGACGGCCCTTGGCTGGCAGGCAGATACGCCATTGGCAGAAGGGATAAAAAAGGCCTATCAATGGTATCTGGATCAACAATAGTCTGTAGGGCAAAATGATTCAGGACAAAATAATTATTCCTATGGCAGCCTAATCTCAAATACCATCCCATGCAAACTTTCGCAATTGTCATTCCCAATTTTAACCAAAGTCATTTCCTGCCCTGGGCCTTAGAAAGCCTGAGACACCAGGATAATCCGTTCAACCTTGCTGTTATGGATGGCGGCTCAACCGACCATTTCCATGACGTCGTGCGCGCCTATTCTGATATCATCACCTTTCTAAGTTCAGGTCCGGACGCAGGTCAGGCCGCGGCCATCAGGGAAGGAAAAAAAAGAGTCCAGGGCGATATTGTATCGTGGCTGAATGCAGATGACTACTATTTCCCCGGCGCACTTGACAAGGTCGCGTCTCTTTTTGAGCATGATCCTGACTTGGATGTCGTTTATGGGGATGCCATTCATGTGACGCCTGAGGGCTTTTTTCTGTCGTACTTTCCCCCGATCCAGGCATTCAACGCAGAGGATCTGACCAGGTCCTGTTTTATCTGCCAGCCCGCCTGTTTCGTGCGTCGTTCTGCCTATAATGCTGTGGGCGGCATAGATCCCGCCCTGCACTACACCATGGACTGGGATTTATGGTGCAGATTGTCAAAAAGTGGCGCAAGGTTTGAATATATGCACGAATTACTGGCAGCGGTCAGGTACTATCCTGGAACCAAGACCTTAGATCGCAACTGGTTGCGGTACAAAGAGATCTGGAGGATTGAAAGAAAGTACGGCCGGCGGCCGTTACCGGTGTCATGGGCAGGCTTTTACCGTTTTGACCTGTCCTGTAAGCGCCGTCGGACCGCTTCTGAAAGGATTTGGCTCAGGATTCTGGATCGGCTCAGGGGATTTAAAAAGAGGCTGTATCATTCCCAGGGGTTGAGTAAAGAGCTCAACAGGCCGATTTACGGGTTTCAGCGCTGGGAACCTGTGGTGGAAGGCCTCTGCACCATTCATATGCCTTGGTATGACAGGCGTGACTGGAAGAGACTGCATCTCGAGGTGGAACCGGGCGATGCGGATTATCGCGTGGCCTTGCATGATGTTTATGATCAGACCCTGTCAGCGCAAAGAGGCAGGCTTTGCATGGACGTCCCCGGTTTGGACGGGCCTCTGAGAAAAATATCGATCGTGTGTCCTGGAAGACCTCGTTGGCGCCTGTTGGGGTTTTCCTGCGATCTGGATTGATGCGCGAGGTTGAGCCGACGCATTGGAAACTCATCGGGACAGATTGAACGGCGGTAAAAAAGCGGGCGGGCTTGTCAAAAAGTCCGTGCCGGGGCCCCCATTGATAAGTATCATCACCGTTGTTCACAATGCTGGCGACGCCCTGGTGAGGACCATTAGGGAAGTAAGACAACAAACGTATCCTCACAAGGAACATATTATCATAGATGGCGGATCCACAGACGGAACCCTGGAAATCCTGAGAAATGACAGCGACATTGATTACTGGGTTTCTGAAGTCGACCAGGGCATCTATGATGCCATGGATAAGGGGATCGAAGCGGCTGATGGGACATGGCTCTATTTCTTGGGCGTTGATGATGTTTTCAATAGTCGGGATACCCTGGCGTCTATTTTCGGGGGTCGTTATGATTTAGAGGATGCGGACCTTGTGCTGGGCAACGTCTACACGCAGGGAGGTTTGTTCAGAAGCCGGTTCAGCCGTGCGCTTTATTTCAAAAACACCGTTCATCACCAGGGAGTATTCTATCGGAGTCATGTCTTTGACCAGTTTCGTTATTGCCGCTCACTGAAATCAGGCCATGCCAGACGATGTTATGGCATCTCAGGCGATTACAGATTGAATCTCATGCTGTTCCTTCAGAGCGCCACCTGCATTTACGTGGATAAAACCATTGCAAGATGCCAGGGCGGTATCTCAGTGCAAGGCAAATTGCAGGGGTATATTGAGGAAATCCTTATCAGGCATGAAAGTGTCGGTTTTTTTAAGTCCCTCTTTTTCGACGTCTTTACCTTTTTCAGGTACCTATACAAGATGGCCTCCAAGAGAGCATGAAAATGGTAAAGGTCAGGGAATAGTAGGATGAGAAACGGTTTGAGTACAATAGATGTTATTATAATTAACTACAACAGCACCGATCATCTGTTGCGTTGTCTCAAGTCCCTTTTTGATGCCTCCTGTGGGGTGGCCGTGCAGTTGTTTGTACATGATAACGCGTCAAAAGATAACGTGGATCGGGTGAGCAGCTTGTTCCCCCAGGTGAGGCTCACGAAAAATGACCACAATTTGGGGTTTGCGAGGGGAATAAACAATGCTCTGAAACAAGGTTCCGCTCCCTATGTGTTGATATTGAATCCCGACACCATTGTACACGAAGGTTTTTTTGAGCCTGCTCTAAAATATATGGATAATCACCGTGATGTGGGGATTATCGGCCCAAGAATATTGGACAGCGATGGGGCTGTCCAGGGGTCTGCAAGATCGTTTCCAAATCTGCTCACAGCACTGTTCGGACGAAAGTCCCTCCTCACCAAGATCTTCCCCGACAATCCGATTACCCGCGGAAATATCCTGACAAGCAGATCGGATGGCATGACGCCAATGGATGTCGATTGGGTCTCCGGGGCCTGTATGTTAGTGAGGAGGAATGCGATTCAAGATGTGGGCGCAATGGATGCCCACTTTTTTATGTACTGGGAGGATGCTGATTGGTGCAGGCGAATGTGGCATAAGGGATGGAAGGTGACCTATTTTCCCCAGTCTTCCATCATTCATTATGTGGGTGTTAGCAGTGACAAAAACGTCTTTCGTTCTGTTTTAGAGTTTCACAGGAGCATTTATCGCCTCTTTAAAAAACATGCGCAAAGACCCCACTCATTCTTAAGGCCGCTTGTCTATTGGGGACTAATATATCGCTTTTTCTTTGTCCTTGCCTTTCAATCGGCCGGCAGATTGCTTCGAATCGGCCAAAGACGTCCCTGGTATGAAACTGCTATTGACATGCAGCCATCAAGTCCCAGGATAAAGGTTTTAAGGTTTATCGCACGTCTCAATGTGGGGGGCCCTTCTATACATGTGCATTTGTTGACTACAGGTTTGGATGGAAATAGGTTCGATTCAGCCCTTGTTACGGGCAAAATCTCTCCCCAGGAAGGAGATATGAGCTATCTTTTTGAAGATTCCTCAGAGACAAAGCCGATCATTATTAGCGAACTGCAGAGAGAAATAAGTCCGGTAATGGATTTGAAGGCATTTCTCCAAATTTTCAGAATCCTTCGGCAGAAAGATCCCGATATTGTGCATACACATACGGCCAAGGCCGGGACAAACGCCAGGATCGCTGTTATGATGCATAATCTTTTACGGAGAAAAAGTACGCAAACGGTTCATACCTTTCACGGTCATGTGTTTGAGGGTTATTTCAGCAGGTCCAAATCACTTTCGTTTGTCTTGATCGAGACGCTCCTGGCGAAGTCGACAGATGTGATCGTAGCCATCAGCAGGACTCAGAGAGAAGATCTGTCAGGAAAATATCGGATTGCCCCGGCTGCCAAGATTAAGACCATTCCATTGGGCTTTGATCTGAAACCCTTTCTGGAAAGCAATCCATTAAAGGGACGGTTCAGACAATACCTTGGGCTAAGAGAGGATACCCTGCTTATCGGCATCATTGGACGGCTGGTACCCATAAAGCATCATGCCATGTTTTTTGATGCAGCAAAAATATTCCTCGCACAAAATCCAGAGATCATGGTTCAGTTCGTGATAGTCGGAGATGGCGAACTGGGGGAAGATCTCGAGAGATATGCTAAAAGAAAGGGTCTGTCCAAACATATCCGCTTCTGTGGCTGGAGGCGGGATCTTCCCGAGATCTATGCTGATGTGGATATCCTGGCTCTGACCTCCCTAAACGAAGGAACCCCTGTTTCAATTATTGAAGCTATGGCCTCCTCCACCCCTGTTATTGCTACTGACGCAGGAGGCGTTTTTGACCTGTTAGGGCCACAAGACGGGCGCCCGACGTACCATGGCTTTACGGTATGCAAGAGAGGTGTCCTCTGCAGGAAAGAAGATGCCATAGGATTTGCAAAGGGATTAAAATACCTTGTTGAGCTCGACAAAGTCAGAAGAGAAGCGCTGGTCAGGGAAGCGAGGATTTTTGTGGAACAGGCTTTTTCTGAAAGGCGACTATTGAAAGATATGGAGAGCCTTTACTTAGACTTGATGGAAAAAAACCGTATGAAGCCCCCCCGTTCAATCAGTTGAGCTGTTATGGCCGAAATAAGAAACGGCAGTGTTAAAGAACCTGGTTTCAATCAAGAGTCTGTGATGAGAGAAAACAGAAAAAGCCTTCTTAACGGTCGAGTTGAAGGCGAGTCAGGATAGTGCCGGAGCGAAACTTCTTGAGGGGTTCCGGTGTGCGTCTGGCTGTTATACTTGGGGGCCTTGCGGGTGTTAATATTCTACTGGCTTTCTTTTATCAGTGGTATGTCCTGATAACCATTGGTCCGGGCTGTCAGACGGATGCCTTTTTCGCAGGAATGGCAGTCCCCCAGCTATTCTTGGCCGTGGTGACCGGATCCATGACGCAAGTGCTTGTGCCACTCCTTGCAACAGAAGATCAGGATAATTTCCATAAAGAGGCCTGGAGTTTTTTTCAAGGGATCGGTTTTATATTTGGCATTCTTGCCGTCCTCTTGTTCGCCACAGCAACAACATGGGTGCCCTGGACTGTTCCAGGATTTGATCCTGAAACCAAATTGTTGACCATTTTATTGGTACGAATTCAATTAGTGGGAATGGTCTTTATGGCGCTTAATGGAGTTGCCTGGTCTGTTTACCATTCCAGACAGGAATTTGTTTGGGCCGAGATAAGCCCGATCCTCGGGACGTTGGGCGGTTTGGCATTTCTGCTTTGGGGGTTGCCCCGGTTTGGCATAATCATTGCGGTCTGGGCCACGGTTTTGAGAGCCGCGATACAGACGATCCTGTTGTTGCCAGGTATGGGTGGCTATAGAGCGCCTGACTGGAGAACCAACACTGTCAGGGAGGCCTGGCGCAGGCTTTATCCACTTCTCTTGGGATCAACTTACTATAAGACAGGTGATTTAGTTGACCGTTTCCTCGCATCCATGGCACCGGCAGGACAACTGTCTTTATTGCATTTCGCCAATCAAATCTATCTGGCCGGAACTCTTATCCTCAGCAAGGCTTTAGCGGCTCCTATGGTCCCGTTGTTGGCAAAAAGGGCTTCTGAGAGGGAGTGGTTCTCTTTTCGCAAGATTGTCAGCAACAGATTGCTCTGGACGTTGGGTATAACTTTAGCCGTTTTTATGTGTATTTTCTTTTCTGGCACTTCGGTCTTGTCATTTCTTTTTGGACATGGCCGGTTCACCATTGGCGAAGTCTTGACGTTGCGTTGGCTCTTGGTTGCTCTTGTGGGCGTGTGGGTGGGAGGTGCGTTGGGGCAAATTCTATCAAGCAGCTTTTATGCAAAAGGAAATACTAAGACACCCACCAAGATTGGTATTTTCGGGTTTACAATAGGGCTTGGAATGAAAGTGGCGGGCTTTTTGTACTGGGGGATTTTGGGGATTGCTGTAGGTACGAGTCTCTATTATCTGCTCAATGCTTTTCTGCTCAAACTCGCTTTGCAGCAAAGTCTCAATAAGCGGATTTCAGATAGCGTTAAGGAAGTATAGGGCACTGTGGTGGATGTCCGAACCATAAAGGATAGCGTTGAGTTAGAATCATCACCCTGTCCGTTAGGATGCAAAGGGGAAGACTCGGTTGTGCTCACAGGATATGATCGTTTAAATCACCTGCCTGGGGCCTATAATGTAGTTCGTTGTATTGATTGTGGTCTCATGCGGACCAATCCGCGACCCACCCCAGAAACCATGGGGTTTTACTACCCTGATAATTACGGCCCATATAGGGGTACAAGGATAAATCCTGACAGAAAGGATAATGGACATTTGTCGTTTTGGCGAGGGTGGGTGAAGAGCATTTTTCGGTTTAACACTACCTGCCTGCCACGATTGCAGCCGGCGCGTCTCCTTGAAATAGGGTGTGCCTCCGGCGCCTTCCTGGACAAGATGTCTCGCAAGGAGTGGAAGGTTGAGGGTCTGGAATTTTCGGAGGCAGCCGCTCATTCAGCCCGATCCTTGGGATTTCCCGTATACACGGGTTCAGTGGAGAGCGCACCAGATCCTGAACATCTATTTAGTCTGGTGGTTGGATGGATGGTTTTGGAGCATCTGCATGATCCGGTACTGGCCCTTCAAAAACTCCACCGTTGGGTTGAACCCCACGGGTGGCTTGTTTTATCAGTCCCTAACGCTGGTTCGGTAGAATTCAAAATCTTCAGAGACCGCTGGTATGCTCTCCACCTTCCAAACCATCTCTACCACTATACCCCGGATTCTCTTTCCAAGGTACTTGAGGCCGGAGGGTGGAAAACGGTAAGAGTTTTCCACCAGCGTATTCTCGCCAATTTCATTGCCAGCACAGGATATTGGCTTCAAGATCATGGAATACTTCCGCGATTATCTGATGAACTTGTCGCTCTTCCTGAGAGCCGCGGCCGTCTAAACTATTTTTTTTATCCCCTGGCTTATCTCCTGAGTATTTTTGGTCAAACAGGGCGTATGACAGTCTGGGCAAGGAAAATTGATGATTAAAGTCGCTGCCCTAACATCAGGAGTGAATGTACCCTCTACCCGATTCCGTGTTCGACAGCATATAGGACCTCTGAGAGAAGCGGGTGTTTGTGTCCGTGAATATATACCTCTCATTGACAAATATGCACCTCTGCCAAAGTCGCTTGATTTTTTGGGCCGTGGGGGATTCAGCGTTGGCCATGCACTGTGGAAATGCATCAAAGCTGCTGCAGCGCTGCCAGGTCTCACCGGGAGTTGGAGATCTCAAGTCACATGGCTTAGCCGAGGGATACTCCCGGGGGTTCTGGTATTTGAGCCAATTCTGAGACGTCCGTATATCTTTGACGTGGATGATGCCATCTGGTGCTCTCCCCCTTTCGGGCGTTTTGCCATGAAGCAGATCGCCCGGAATGCGCAGGTGGTTTTGGCAGGCAACAGCTACATCGCTGACTGGTTCAGCCCTTATGCAGGGGATGTTCGGATTGTACCCACGGCAGTGGATACGGATCTCATCAGGCCGCGTAAAGCGAGCAAAAACGGTACGGGCAGTGAGTCATATACCATAGGGTGGATCGGGACAAGCAGTAACTATGCGTCTCTTTATAGAATTGAGAAATCCCTGGAACAGTTTCTGAGGCATCACCAGGCACAATTTTTGATCGTCTGCGATCAACCCCCGAAATTTATCAGACTTCCACCAGAAAAATTGAGATATGTGAAGTGGTCGCCAGAGGAGGAAGTGAAAGCCCTACATCAGATGGATATCGGGCTCATGCCGCTTCTCCCTGATGAGTGGAGTTTGGGTAAATGTAGTTTTAAAATGCTTCAATATATGGCAGCGGGTTTGCCTGTTGTTGTATCACCTGTAGGCATGAACGTCGAGGTCTTGTCCATGGGAGATATTGGATTTCCGGCTGTGACTCATGACGATTGGTATGAGGCGTTGAGCTGCCTTTATAATGATTCTGGACTCGCTTATAGGTACGGCGCCAATGGGAGATTGATCGTGGAGAAACACTTCAGCCGGAGTGTAATTTCAACGATTCTTGCGGGCATTTTTAAAGAGTTTTCATAGGTCGTCGGTCAGGATCTGGCTAATGGAATTGGAGTCTATGAAACCAACCATCCTTTTTGTGATCAGATCATTAGAGATCGGCGGGGCAGAGAGGCAGATGCAACTACTTGTGGGACAATTGCACGGTCACACACATTGTTGCCGTGTGTATTCGCTTCAGGCTGGTGGGCCTTTGGAGAGGTGGTTTGAGGCCTTAGGGGTACCGGTCTTTTCAGGAGGATTGAAAAAGGGCGATATGTCAAGGGCCCCCTGGAAGGTTGTTCTGGCAGAGTGGAGCCTCTTGCGCCTTATCTATAAACTTAAGCCCTCGGTAATACACTGCTTCCTCCCTTTGATAACCTTTATGGGAGCCTTATCAGGTCGCATAGCCCGAGTCCCCTTAGTGGTTACCAGTCGTCGTGCGCTGGGGACCCATCAGAGACGTTATCCTGTTTTAAGACCTCTGGACCATGTTGCCAGCCGGTTAAGTCACCGGGTTACGGTTAATTCCCAGGCTGTCTGGAATGATATGGTAAGGCGTGATCATGTGGATGCGTCTAAACTGGTCCTCATATATAACGGTGTAGCTACAGGGCCTTTTGAGGCAGCATTATCTTATAGAGAAGACGTTCGCCGAGACCTGGGCATCAAGGGCAATGCAAAGGTTATGATCGTGATTGCAAACCTTATCCCTTATAAGGGACATTCGGATCTTATACAGGCTGCAAAAGAGGTGATTAACCGGTTTCCAGATGCTATATTTTTGCTTGTTGGCGAAGATCGGGGAATTCAGAAGGAGCTTGAGCAGAGAGTTGCGAATTTTGGTGTCGGGCAATCAGTAAGATTTTTGGGACGGCAAGATGATGTTCCGAAGCTATTGGCAGCGAGTGATATCTCGGTACTCCCATCCCATGAGGAAGGCTTCTCAAACGTAATCTTAGAATCCATGGCCGCAGGGCTGCCGGTTGTTGCCACAGATGTGGGAGGCAACAGAGAGGCAATTTTGGATGGTATCACAGGGTGGCTCATCCCGCATAAGGATCCAGGGGCTTTGGCCGCAAAAATTATCGATTTATTAAGAGATCCAGCCAAGGCCAAAGAATGGGGTATAGGAGGCAGAGAAAGGGTAAACCGGATGTTCACAGTAAAGAGAATGGTCGCGGCCCACATAAACCTATACGAGAGCAGGGATCTGTCGTAAAGAAATGAAGGGGAATTGAGAACGGATTGAAATGTGCGGAATAGTTGGTTTTAAAACGAATCGGGATTTCAGTCGGTTACGGGAATCACTCCCGGAGGCGATCTCAAAGCTGATCCATCGAGGCCCGGACGATACGGGCCTTTTTTTTGATCAGGAG
>JAUWPC010000236.1 GCA_030611815.1 Desulfobacteraceae bacterium | reverse complement strand
GCAGATCCCGGCTTCCAAGGCTGTCAAATTCACCCCGAGCAAGTCGTTAAAGGAACGGGTTCAGTAGGTTAGAACCGCGAGATTGGCAGCCAAACTGGCTACCGATGATAATGAACGTATTCGCAGCCGCAACTGTCCTGGCCATTATCAAAAGAAGCAGGAAGGGCGTTGACGTTGCCACCTTGAAAACTAAGACTGGTTTTGAGGGCCGGAAAATCAGTTATCACGAAATCCTGACCTTTCCCAAGGCTAAAATCGTCGGCTCGGAAGTCATTTAGAAGTCCGATTTTCCTTGACTTAAGGCAGTTTTTGTCATTACATAGATATTTAACCAACGATCAAACCTCTATTCAGGAGGTTACCCTATGCCAAAATACCTTAAAATGTATATGTCCTGCTCCTAATAGGCATAGTTTGCCTGTTGGGAGCTCAAATCTTCTTCTATACAAAACCAAAGCCATCGTGAGATGGGGACGGAAAGCCACGGGCCCGGCACTCACTCTGTTATGCTGGTTCTCAACAAGATGGAGCACCTGGAAAGACAATCCATATTTGCTCCATTCAGAATCAGGCAAAATGAGTGCCGGGTAGCCGGATTGGGGAGCATGCAGCAATAATAATGCAAAACTCAAGTAAATATCGGCATGAAGGAGGAAAATATGAAAGATACAGAAAAACAATATTACAAATTATTTAAAGATTTTGCTGAAATCATTAATTCAAGCTTAAATGTTACTGAAGTATTAAATAAGATCACGGAAAATTTTGTAAAATCATTGAACATTAAAGCTTGTACTATTTTTCTTCTCGACAGGACTTGGAAGGCGTTGAAAGTTCGTGCATCCTATGGCCTAAGCGATGCTTACCTAAATAAGGGGTCTTTAGATGCCGATAAAAGCATTGCAGAAACGCTGAATGGAAAATCGGTAATGATTTATGATCTGACTAACGATTCTCGGGTTCAGTACCCAAAAGAGGCAAAAAAAGAAGGAATTGCTTCGATCCTTTCCGTTCCAATAACGGTGATGGGGAAAATAATTGGGGAGCTTAGATTATATACTGCAGAACCTTATGAATTCTTAGAAGTTGAACGTGAAATTATTTCCCTCCTGATTGACATGGGAGCTGTGGCTATTGACAGGGCACAATATTTCAGGTCGTTTAGAGATGTTAGTACGCTTATTAGCAAAAGCTTGGATCTCAATGAAGTCCTGGACTCTATCACAAAAAATCTTGCAAGATCGTTAATCACTAAAGGTTGCGCTATCTTCCTCTTAAGTAAGGTAGAAAACAGGTTAAAGCTTCAGTCCTCCTATGGCCTGAGCGATGGATACCTAAATAAGGGACCGCTCGATGCTGAACAAAGCATTGTTGGGTGTTTGGATGGAAAACCGGTTTTCGTCCTTGATGCCATTACAGACCCAAGGATTCAGTATAGGGCAGAAGCCGAAAAGGAAGGGGTCGCTTCAATCCTTTCCATTCCAATATCAGCGAAGGGACAGATAATTGGTGTTCTCAGAATATATACCGCAAAACCCCATGAATTTACTGAAAATGAAACTGAATTTATTCTTGGTATAACGGAAATGGGGGGTATTGCTATTGAGAATGCAAATATGTATGACCAGTTGAAGGGTGAGCATGCAAAGCTGATAAACGATACCCATCAGTGGTTTGAGTTTGGGAGAACGACATAAGGTGATCCCTGTTCCCTAAGATTTTCAAGTTTCAAAAGGAAACGCGTCATTCACGCAGGCGCATTAAACCAGGATACATCCTTTAGAACCCATGCTCGTTGGCTGAAACGATTGCTTCTTTAATTTTTGAAGCTCCCCTTATCTCTTCTTTGATGCCTTGTCGATATCGATGATTTTTTCCCCTTTGATGTAATCCGTTGTTTCATATACGGCAATATTTTCAAACTTATTAGTAATACCCTTTATCCTATCATACTGACTCTTGATTTCCTTTAAGGCTTCATTTTCAGGATCTTGTTCCAAAATATCATCCAAAAGGAGAAAAATATATTACAGCGGCTGATTTATTTCGTGACACGCAGCAGCAGCGGTTTCGAGGACACCTTGCAGCTTTTCCCGTTTCAGGCGTTCCTGCTGGGCACGAAAGCGGGCATCATGATAGACTGGAGAGCTACGCCTTATTTGCTTTTATGGCCTTTAGTACATCTATGCTGCTCTTCAGCCCTTTGGAGTACCTGGCCATGCTGATGGCCATACCGGCCATCTGGGCCAGGGCCTGAATGAAATTCACATCTTCAAGGGTGAACTCCCATTTTTCAGCGGTATAAACCCGCATGACCCCGATGTGTTTTCCGCCGGCCACGATAGGTACCGAAAGGATGGATGCGATTCCCTCTTTTTCAGCTTCCTGTGGATACTGGATTCTGGGATCATCGCTCACATCGTATATGGCCACCGGCCCCTCCTCGATGGATTCCGCTATGGATTTGAGCGCGCTCAATGGACCTTTGTTTTTGTATTCATCACTGAGCCCAAAGGATGCCGCCAGTTCCAGTTCATCGGTTTTTCGATCGAGGAGAAAAAGCGCACAGGCTTTTACATCAAGGGCCGTTTTGACGCTGTCAACCGTGATTAAAATGATTTCTTCAGGATCTTTTGAATGTGAAATGGCTTTGGTAATTTTGAGCAGGGTTTCATAGTTGATGATTTGTTTTTCCATGGCTTCCCTCCTTTTTTTTGGTATGTTGCAGGTTAATTGGGAAAAGGGTCTTGAACAACATTGTGGCCCTGTTAACAAGGAAGCATTATGTGATTTTAAAGTGAATTATGAATAATCGTGTTGACCCTGTCAATGGAAAACGGTTTGTTCAGGAATTCAACAGGCATTCCGTATGTCTCGCGAATGTCTGCCCATCAACATGGGAGAGTTTTTGTTTGGCCCTTCGTTCATCAATGCGTTCACTGTGACCCGTGCAAAGCAGAGCCGGAATGGTGGGATGAATTTTGATTAATGCCGCTGTCAGTTGATCGCCGGCCATATGGGGCATGGCCATGTCGGTGATGATGAGATCGAATGCATCTGGGTTTGAGCGAAAGATCTCCAAGGCGGCCACACTGTCTGTCATGCTGGTCGGTGAGGTGATAAGAACTTGCTTTCTCAGGAAAGGACTATATTGAAATTCCACGTGCGAGTCAAGGAAAAAGACCCCACAATATATATGGTGTCAGTCTCGATTATGGAGGTGAGGAGGCTTGAAATTGATTTCCTTGACAAAACTTTCCGACTGGATAGTATGAGCCACTAAAACCATGGAATTATGACATTTTAACTCTTTTAGAAATCGCAACTGAATTGTAAAGGACCTTCATGATATTGTTTTTTCAACCACTCTCATGGGGCTACTACTTTCATTTGAAGTGTTGCAATAAATTAAAATGCTGAGCTCAACAGATCTGACAAAAGGGGGTTGAATTATGCAGACCAAGTATTCCCTTGATGAAGCCAAGGAATTAGCACTGAAATTCATGCGCATGGGTTACCATTGAGGCCCGGCAGTCCTGCAAGTTATGTGGGATGTATACGACCTGGGCAATGAGGACATTCTTTGGAGCTGTATTGCTTTCATGGGAGGCATCAGCGGCGAGCAACAGGCCCCATGTGGCGCCGTGTCCGCTTCAGCCGTATGCCTTGGACTAAGGCATCGCTGCTCCCTTTCCGATAAAGAGAAGGCCAAGCAGTCGCGCATTATTATACGGAACAACTCCAGCAAGCTGGTAAGGGACTTTCAGGAGAAGTTCGGCAACATCACTTGCGTCGGTCTTCTCGGAATCGACTTCTCCAAGCCGGGCGGATACCAGGAGTTTCGTGAATCGGGCGTCTGGAAGGATAAGTGCAACAAGTATATTGAGTTCATAGTAGAGAAACTTTACGAATTTGAAGACGGGAAAGGCACCGGAAAAATAACATAATACACCTAAACCTGTCAAAAAGGCAAAGGCTAAAGCCAAGCCCAAAGCCACCAAAAAGCCAGTCAAGGTTTCCGCAGCCGCAACTGTCCTGGCCATTATCAAAAGAAGCAAGAAGGGCGTTGACGTTGCCACATTGAAAACTAAGACTGGTTTTGAGGGCCGGAAAATCAGTTATCACGAAATCCTGACCTTTCCCAAGGCTAAAATCGTCGGCTCGGAAGTCATTTAGAAGCCCATTTTTTTCTTGACATAAAGCATTTTTTACTATTTCATCAGTTGTAGGTATTCTGTCTAATCATTCAACCTCTATTCAGGAGGTTACCCAATGAAAAAACACCTCAAAATGTATATGTCCTGCTCCTAATAGGCATAGTTTGCCTGTTGGGAGCTCAAATCTTTTTCTATATAAAGCCAAACCCATCGTGAGATGGGGACGGAAAGCCACGGGTCTTAAAATTCCCTGTTGATCCCATTCAAGGTATTTTCTTCTTTCGGAAATATAGCTGGGCTGCCTGCCCTGTTGAATAGGCCTCCTTACTGGAAATTAAACCGGGGCCGAATGTGACATCGTTAAGGTCATAATAGGCAAAGTTCGGATTTTTTATTGAGTACTTTATGTAGATATTGAGGTAGGAGATGGCTTTCTCGACATCTTTGGTAAAGGAGGTCGTTAATGGGCATTATCACAGTCGCAAGAGGTTCGTATAGCTACGGCCAGGAAATTGCTGAAAAGGTAGCGCAAAAATTAGGATACGATTGTATCTCTCGGGAAGTTATTCTGGAAGCCTCCGAAGAATTTAACATTCCCGAGATAAAGCTAACTCAAGCATTTGAGGACGCCCCCTCCATTTTAGATCGCTTTATCCATGGAAAGAGAAAATACATTGCTTATACTCGGGCTGTCCTCTTGCAGCATTTAACAAAAGGAAATGTAGTTTACCATGGGTTTGCAGGTCACTTTTTCGTTGAGGGTATATCCCACGTCCTCAAAATACTGATTACTGCCAAAATCGAAGATCGCCTTTCCCTTGTGATGGAACGGGATAAAATTTCGATAAAAGAGGCTTCCCTCTTAATAAGTAAGATTGACGATCAGAGAAGGAGATGGGGAAAAACGCTGTATGGGATCGAACCGTGGGACCCTTGCCTCTACGATATGACTCTCCATATCGACAGGATCACGGTAGAGGATGCTGTAGATACAATATGCCAGGTTTCAAGGCTAAGGCAATTCCAAATAACCCCCGAATCTGAAAAAGCAATTGATGATCTGGCTCTCGCCGTTAAGGTCGAGAATTTTCTCATCGATGTAAGACCAAGGGTGGATGTACATATCGACAACAAATTCGTTTATCTGAAAACTGCGGTTCCGTTAAGCGAAGAGTCTGAGATAGTTAGCAGAATGGGGGAGATCATGAAAACGATTCCGGGTATTAGAGGGATCGAAGTGGTCACATAGAGCACCGCAACAATAAGAATACTGGCGAGGCTCCGCCTTCCTGTCCCGCAACGGGGAAATCACGCATGAGGCGTGACTCTGCGATGTC
>JAUWPC010000156.1 GCA_030611815.1 Desulfobacteraceae bacterium | reverse complement strand
CCCTTATGTATCAACTTGAATTTATTGTCAATTTCCTGGAGTTTATAGACTGACCGGGCAAGCCACTTCTCCTTCTTTGCCAGTCGGGCGTAGTGATCATCCCACCTGTTTTGCTTCATTCCTATATTTTTATCACAGATATATCCCCTTTGCAAAAAAAATATACTATAATAAAAGCAACACCATGAAATAGGGAGGCGAAATACGATGGAAAAAGTAATTATAGATGGAGTGGAATTGCACCTGAGTGAGCCTGATCAGGTGCCTATGTCGTGGGTTGGTCAGGGGGAGTTGATAACCCAGGTCTTAGCCTCCTGGCTTGTCATAGGGGAGGATGATCTGCCCCTGAGCCCGAGATTGGTGGGCCGGCCGGGGGTAGGGAAAACAACCTTAGCCTACCATTCCGGGAGGTCCTTGGGCCGGCCGGTTTATCTGTTTCAGGCCACAATGGACACCAGACCGGAGGATTTGATAGTCACCCCTGTTATCTCGGATCGGGGGAAGATCAAATATACGGCCAGTCCCGTGGTCTCGGCCATGATAAAGGGAGGCGTCGCCGTTATTGACGAGGGAAACAGGATGAGTGAGAAGAGCTGGGCCTCCCTTGCCCCACTCCTCGATAGCAGGAGGTATGTTGAGTCGATCGTGGCCGGGATCAAGATCAAGGCCGATCCTGAATTCCGTTTCTGTACAACCATGAACGATGATGCCAGCACCTTCGAGCTACCTGAATATATTCATTCCAGGCTCCAGCCCCAGATTCAAATCGATTTTCCGGAAAGAGATGAGGAACTTCTGATCTTGAAGAGCAATCTCCCCTTTGCAGATGATGAAATCCTCGAATATGTGGTTGAATTTCTCCAGGCAGCTCACGAGGCTGACGAACGCTATTCAGTAAGGGATGGGATCAATATAGCCCGTTATGCCCTGAAAAGGCTGGCAGGAGGGGGAGATCAATTGTCTCAGGGAAAACAAACAGGAAAGATGCTCCTATACCTGAAGGAGTCTGCATCTATGATTCTCGATGCGCCTGCGTCTGAATATTTCACGGGACTGGTTGATGAAATTGAGCGGGAAGACTAAGATAGAGTGGAAAAATATCCGGATGGTTCCTATCCTGCACAACAGGATGGAATTCGCCTTGGAGGTAAGAAGGGCATTTGAAGAGTTCAAGCCGGATCATGTGGCCGTGGAGTACCCGGACACACTAAAGGAGAAGATTATTGATGGTGTCAAGAGACTCCCCCTCCTCTCTGTGGTCCACTACGAGGAAAAGGATGGGGCCTTTACCTATCTTCTCTTAGAGCCGACTGACGGTCAGATAGAGGCAATTCGACTAAGCCTTTCAGCACGTATCCCACTCCATTTTATTGACCGGGATACAGAAGGATATCCTCCTGACTTTGCGCCCATGCCGGACCCCTATGCAATAACAAGGATAGGCCACTTTACGTACTGTCAGGCCTGCATTAAAATGGCCCGGGGTCATGCTCCTCCCCCCGAGGATACCCTTAGGGAGAAGACGATGGCCTATCACTTGCAGGAACTTAGCAAAACAGGTAAACGGATCCTTTTTGTGGGTGGATTGTCTCATGTTCGCGGGATATTGGACATGCTCGACGAACCTCAGACCCAGGTTATTGGCCGGAGGGTGAGGAAGGGGATCGGACTGGCCCACCTCCACAGGGACTCAAGCAGGGAGATCATGGGCGAAATGCCATTTTTAGCGGCGGCCTATGAGGGTGGCAGGCCGGGGCTTGATGAGTTGGACAGGCTCAAGATCAACTCTCAATTGATTGACATTGCGAGAAAAAGGCACTGGAAAAAGGACAAAGAAAAGCTTTCTCATGGCCAGGTCCGGATATTAAACAGATTTGCCAGAAACTATGCCTTTCTCACGGGGGATCTCGTACCCAGCTTTTACCAGCTCATTGTTGCGGCCAGGGGCGCAGTTGACGATAATTTTGCCTATGAGGTATGGGAAAGGGGGAGCGATTATCCCTGGCAAACTGAAGAGCCCGGTCTTCAGGTGCTTCGATTAAAAGGAGAAGACCTCTTCTTAGACAACAAGAGAATCAGGTTCCATCGGCAGCTAAAAACCCTGCGCAGGCGCTTAGTGCCTGTTCCGGTCAAGAAAAGGAAAAGGGAGCGTCATCCGGGCGAGTGGCGGAAAGATTTCAAGGGGTTTTCTATCTGTTCTTATCCGCCCGAGGACGTTGCCATTGAAGGGTATGGTCACTATCTGAGAAAGAAGGCCCTTGAGATAAAGACCGAGGAAAACACGCGGATCGAGCCCTTTACATGCTCCATCCTTGACGGTTTGGACATCAGGGAGACCATAAGAGAATGGGGCAGCGGGACGATCTATGTGAGAGAAGAGCGGCCCCTAAAGGGAAAGGTGGGTTCTGTGGTGGTCATCTTTGATCCTGATTTTCCGGACAAGGACGGCGGTGAGGATTTTCCGTGGTGCGTGACCTGGCTCGGTGAGCATAACCAGGAATCGGACATGTCCTTTTACAGCACCCCCGCAGGTCAGGTGATGGACGGTCCGGGGATTTCCAGGTGCCAGTACGGGGGCTTCATGCTGACCTACCCACCCCTGCGGGTCTATGATATCTGGAGAGACCCATTTTTCGGATTTGCCAGGAACAAGCCTGAAAAACTCCTCATGGCCGCCCTCGACTACAGTCTTGAAAAACATGTGGTCTACGTGGCAGCTACACCTCCATCCGGGTGGTGCCAGAGCATGGCGGCCCGTTTAGGCAAAAAGATTATCTACCTCCCCATCGGAACCTTTTCTCCTGTTACTTTGAAAAAAATCAAACAGTTTCACGTCTTAGACGGCCATCCTGTAAGGAGATATGCCCGCAATTATATTTGATGGACCTCAAGGACTGGCCAGGATACTCCGGAAATATTCAATGGTCTTATTAAGGCCTTTTTCGACATCTATCCTCGGCTCCCACTGGAGCATCTCTTTGGCCAAGGTGATATCCGGTCGGCGCTGTAAGGGGTCATCCTGGGGAAGGGGTTTGAAGATGATTTTGGATTTGCTCCCGGTCAATCTGATCGTCTTCTCTGCCAGATCGAGGATGGTGAATTCAGTCGGGTTTCCGAGGTTTACAGGGCCTACGAAGTCGTCCGGGCCGTTCATCATCCGGATCAAACCTTCTATCAAGTCATCCACATAACAGAAAGAACGGGTCTGGGAACCGTCGCCATAGACCGTTATGTCCTGGTTTGTCAAGGCCTGGACGATAAAGTTGCTTACTACCCGACCGTCATTCGGGTGCATCCTGGGGCCATAGGTGTTGAAGATCCTGACCACCCTGATATTGACCCTGTTCTGGCGATGATAATCAAAAAAAAGGGTCTCGGCGCAACGCTTTCCCTCATCATAGCAGGACCTGGGACCGATGGTATTGACATTGCCCCAGTAATCTTCATTCTGGGGATGTACTGTCGGGTTGCCATAGACTTCGCTGGTAGAGGCTTGAAGGATCTTGGCCTTGACCCTTTTGGCAACACCCAACATGTTGATAGCCCCCATGACATTGGTCTTTACAGTTTTGACCGGGTTATACTGGTAGTGGATGGGTGATGCGGGACAGGCCAGGTTATATATCTCGTCCACTTCAAGGAATATGGGATGAACAAGGTCGTGACGTATCAGTTCAAAATTGGGTTTGCCAATGAGATGACTGATATTCCTCTTGGCGCCGGTAAAAAAATTATCTAAGCATAAGACATCATGGCCATCTTCTGTTAGACGATCACAGAGATGGGAGCCTAAGAACCCCGCGCCGCCAGTGATTAGAACCCGTTTTTGATCGTGTATCATTTTGGAGCCCCTTTCTTAAAAATGCGTCAGACCCGGTTTGCCTATGGGAAAGACGTTGAACCCTATTTCAAACAGCTTCTTATGATCGAGGATGTTTCTGCCGTCAAAAATGAAGGCCGGTTTGTCCATTGACCGGTATATCTTTTTAAAATCAAGATCCGCATATATCGCCCATTCGGTCATGACGGCAATCGCGCTGCAGCCCGCGGATGCCTCATAAGGATCTTCAACATAGGCTATCTCCCCGGCTATGCTTTCCAGGTCTTTCATTGCATTTTTCAAGGCCTTTGGGTCGGTGATTACCACTCTCGCCTTTTCTTCGATCAGCCTCTTTGCGACAAAAATAGCAGGACTCTCTCTGGTGTCACCTGTGTCAGACTTAAAGGCGAACCCGAAGAGGCAGATCCTCTTGTTGGCCAACGTGTTGAACATAATGTTAAGCATGTTTAGGATGAAGCGTTCTTTCTGGTAATCATTAATTCTGACCACGCCCTCCCAGTAATCGGCCACTTCTTTGAGATCGTAGTGTCGGCAGAGATAGACGAGATTTAGGATGTCTTTCTTAAAGCATGACCCTCCAAATCCGACACTGGCGTTTAAGAACTTGTTTCCCACACGACTGTCCATGCCCACGGCGCGTGCGACTTCCTCAACGTCTGCATCAGCCTTTTCACAGAGGGCAGAGATGGAATTTATTGAAGAGATCCTCTGGGCTAAGAAGGCGTTTGCAACCAGCTTGGAAAGCTCGCTGCTCCAGATATTTGAGGTTATTATCCGTTCTCTACGTATCCAGTTGGAATATATTTCAACTAAGACATCCCTTGCCTTCAGGCCGTTTGGAGTTTGCGTTGACCCAATGAGGACCCGATCAGGATCTTGTAAGTCTTTTATGGCGGTGCCTTCGGCCAAAAACTCAGGATTTGAAAGGACATCAAACCGGATGCCGTTGTCCGCAGATGTGAGGATCCTTTCCATGGCCTGAGCGGTCTTTACCGGCAGTGTGCTCTTCTCAACAATTATCTTATTTGATTTCGAATATTTCCGTATCTGTCTCGCGGTCTTGTCCCAGTATTGAAGGTCAGCGGCCATGCCCGCCCCGGCGCCGAATGTCTTGGTAGGGGTGTTTACACTCACGAAGATGATTTCAGATTCCCTTATCCCAGCTTCAATTTCTGTGCTAAAGAAAAGGTTCTTGCCCCTTGCCGCTTTGACTATTTCCTCCAGTCCTGGCTCATAAATGGGAAGGTCATCCGAGTTCCACTGGGCAATGCGCTCGGGGTCGATATCCACGACGGTCACCCTGTACTGCGGGCATTTATAGGCGATCATCGCCATGGTGGGACCCCCAACGTAGCCTGCGCCTATGCATAGAATGTTTTTTTCAAAGCTCATTTCGGCTTTTCTCCGGAGTTTGTTAAATTATTGAACCGCCAAGGGAGCGTTGATTTGCCACCAGATAATTTTGTAATACTAACAAATTCCATACCAGGAGTCACTGAAAAAGTTGACGGCAACCCCTATCATGTTCTAATCTCTAAGGGCTCGCCCAAGGATAACTTCACAGAATTAGCGCTCAGATTCGTGTTAGATTCGGAGTCTCACAAGCTCGCTTACCTGCTCGATCCGATTTCGCAAAACCACAGGAATAGTAGTACTATTTCGAGGATTTTGCGAATGAGGATTGTGCGAAGATGACATGAAGATGAAATGCGAAAATGGGAAGTTATTCTTGGGCGAGCCCTAAGCACCCGGAACGAGGAGATAAGATAAGGATATGAGCGTACTTTATTGGATCTATATGGTTTTCACCAGCGGACTGTTCCTTCTTTTATTCCCGTTTTTCTTGCTTTATACAAGGGTAACCGGACGTTACAGCCACCATCTGAGAGAACGTCTCGGGTTTATTCCCTTAGAAGCAGTTCAACAACTTACCGGGCGCCCGAGGATCTGGATTCACGCTGTTTCTTTGGGTGAGGTCAAGGTGGCGGGATCGATCATAGGGGCGCTCAGACATATCATGCCGGGCTGCTCCATCATTATTTCCTCCATGACCGAACATGGGCGTAACCTGGCAAGGGAAACGTTTGGGGAGGAGATCCCTGTGGTTTACGCACCCATCGACTTTGTGGGGTCTGTTCGAAGGGCCCTTTCCCTTTTCAGGCCCGATGCAATGATCTTCCTTGAAACCGAGATCTGGCCTGCCTGGCTTTTCGAGGCCCGGCGTATGGGGATAAAGACGGCCCTCATAAACGGCAGGATTTCGGTAAGGTCGATCGATGGATATCTTAAACTGCGCCCCTTTTTTAAGGAGGTCCTCAAAAATCTCGATCTTTTCAGTATGATCCTGGAAGAAGACGGAGCCCGTATCAGATCTATGGGTGCGGACCCGCTGAGGATTGAAATAAATGGAAACGCCAAATATGATCTTTTTGCCACAGCCCCGGATCCGGGTATAGAGATGAAAATGCGGCAGACCTTGAACCTCGATACCTCCCAAAGGGTTATTGTTGCGGGCAGCACTCGCCGGGGTGAAGAGGAAATGATCCTGGATGCCTATGTTAAGGCGCTTGGGGAGTTCCCGGACACCATGCTTATTATTGTGCCGAGGCATATCGACAGGACCTCCGAGATCGGTGCGCTGATCAACGGCCGGGGCCTAAAATATCAATTGAGGACGGAAATCGGTGAGGGCAAAGAAAAGCGGACAGAAAAGGTCATAATAATCAATACCTTTGGTGAGCTGTTCAAGATCTACAGTATTGGGACTATCGTGTTTTGCGGCGCCAGCCTGGTGCCCTTGGGAGGACAAAATCCTTTGGAACCGGCAGCATGGGGCAAGGCCGTACTCTATGGTCCTTCCATGGAGGATTTCTTGGATGCAAAAGATCTGCTGGAAAAGGCAGGGGCCAGCGTGCCGGTTTCGACACCTGGGGAGTTAGGAAAAAAAATCCTCTATCTGCTCGGTCATCCTGAAGAATCCATGGCCTATGGTGACCGGGCCCGGGGAGCGGTATTCAAAAATCAAGGAGCAGCGGAAAAACATGCAAGGGCGATTGAAAGGTTGCTTACGCGAGATTAGAAAGGATAGAGATCATGAAAAGCTATAGAAAAGAATTGTGGTTCCAGGTGCCTTCAAGAAGGGCCTTCATAAACATCACACCCGAGGTGAACGAATGCCTCAGGGAAAGCAAAATCAAAGAGGGTCTGATTCTTGTAAATGCCATGCATATAACGGCATCGGTCTTTATCAACGACGATGAATCAGGGCTTCATCACGATTATGACGTGTGGCTGGAAGAGCTGGCCCCGCATGAGCCTGTTTCACAATACAGGCACAATGTTGGAGAGGATAATGCTGACGCCCATATGAAGAGACAGATTATGGGGAGAGAGGTAGTGGTTGCGGTGACAGAGGGAAAGCTGGATTTCGGGACCTGGGAGCAGATCTTTTATGGTGAGTTTGACGGCCGGCGAAAAAAGCGCGTCCTCGTGAAGATTATTGGGGAATAATTAACGGATGGAAATGAAAGAAAATCGGGAAAGCGGCGCCTGGATAAAGAGGATTTCGCCCCAGCTCAGCCCCCCGAGTTTAAAGGATAATACCGCTGATGTGGACCGCCTGGTTAAGGGGATCAAGAAAGGTCTTGGGGGTGAAGAGGTGAGTGTGGATTTTTCGCTAATCAAAGGAGTGACCCGCTCTCTCCGGATGTACGATTATGAAGTATCTGCCGCCCTTTTTCAGGAACATAACTGCTGGCATCTCATTGATGTTTTCAGCGGGCAGGGTGAGGCTAATATCTATGGTCTGGCCCTTGACTTGGGAAGTTCAACCCTTGTTCTCCGGCTCATGGACCTTGAAAACGGGAGAATCAGGGATGAGATCTCATTTCATAACCCCCAGATTGAGATCGGCGCGGACATCCTTACCAGGATCCATTTTGCGGC
>JAUWPC010000124.1 GCA_030611815.1 Desulfobacteraceae bacterium | reverse complement strand
TGTAAAGGTAATGAAATTAGGGGAGATCGATTACCACTATCCCTATATCCTAATAAAGGAAATTCACCTATGGAAAGAAAAAAAGCCGGAAATCTATGAACCCTATCCCTGGTATCCCATGGGGCCGTGGGGTATGTGGGGACCGTGGGGTATGTGGGGACCGTGGGGGCCATGGTATTACCCTTACCGGCGTTATTGACCCAACAGGTACTGAGACCTTTGAAAAACGCCCCCTTTCGAAATCTGCACTTATCTGCTCAATCTCTGAGATAGGGGTCAGGCCTGCTGTTGACTGTTTCGCTCTGAAACGACATATGAGCAGGTTATTGAAATAATGGAAAGAGAATGTCTGACAAGCCTAAACTTAAGAGTGGCGTTAAAGAGATAGAGGAAGATGTCAACTAACAGTCAACAGCAGATTTGATAATCATGCCCAAAGCAAATGTCGGGGATATCGAAATCTATTATGAAGAACATGGTCAGGGACCACCATTAATCATGATCCTTGGCCTCGGACAGGATACTGCAACCTGGAGTTTTCAGATCTCGGAATTATCGAATCGCTTGAGGGTGATTGTCTTCGATAACCGTGACTCCGGAAAAAGCTCGCGCTGCTTGGATGGTTACACAACAAAGACCATGGCGCAGGACACTATTGGCCTCATGGACCATCTGAGAATCGACCAGACGCATATATTGGGTACATCGATGGGGGGGATGATCGCCCAGCAAGTCGTGCTTATGGCTCCTGAGCGGGTCAACAGCCTGATTCTGGTTAGCACAACCTGCTGGGGAGAAGCCTGAATAAAGGTATTTTACGGCTCCTGGAAGGAGTATTTGAATAAATCGGGTAAAACCGACGATGTCCCAATGGTCATGCCCTGGCTCTTTTCGAAGCCTTTTCGCCGGCAGCATCCCGAAAAAGTCCAAGAAATCAAGGCGCGTCTTACAAAACAGTATCTTACACGCAATTCCAGAGCATTCGAAAGGCAGGTGAAAGCCAATATCGGACATGACACCAGAGGCCAGTTGCATCGAATCCAAACCCCCACCCTGATTATGGCGGGCAAGGATGATGAACTCACACCTCCCAGAATGACAAAAGAGCTACACTCGGAAATTCCCAATTCAAGACTGCTGATCTTTGAGCAGGGTGGTCACGGTTTGTACTGGGAAGCTCCGCATCTATTTAACAAGGCAGTGCTGGAATTCATTAATAGCGAAATGAAAAAGTGAAGATGCCACCGCGCCCGAGGCGGCCACTTCGCTATGGTTCGTTGTAACAAATTGGTATCACATATTGATTAGGGTACTAAGGGCTCGCGCAAAAATAAACTTCATCCCATCTTCAGGTCATCTGAGTGCCTGATGAGCCTTCCCCCGCACAAAGTACGGGATCTTAGACTTGATCTTGACTCCCGCTGAAGCGGGAACCATTTTTCAAAGGTCTCATATTTTCTGTGGCAAACGGGTTGCTTTTCAAACCAGAATATTGGAGAGTTGTTTGGGTTATCATATTCGTCTGTAAGCGAACGGGCGGGTATCGTCAGAAACAGACTCCGTCAGGAGAAAACATTCAAAGATGAGTTTGACAAGCTTAATGCCTTAATCAAGATGACCCCTATTCTCCATTTTAATAAGAGCCGAAACCCCACGTTTAGATCTGAGAGGGGTTTTGTTTTAGGTACTAAATGAAATCAAAGTGTGATCAAGACCTGTATACCCCATCATTTGTCCTGATGGCCGCTGCCAATTTCTTTACTGTATCCAGTTTAGGCTGCTTCTTCCTCTTTCCTATTTTTGTTATGAGCCACGGGGGCTCAAACGCAGACATCGGGATTGTCATGGGTGCAGCCGCTCTTTCATCTGTCCTTTGCCGTCCCTGGATCTCTGAGATGATCGACAGGGTCGGGAGGAAGCGGAGCTACGGCATTGGATGCATCATGACGAGTCTCCTGTCGCTCAGTTATCTCATGTTCCGGGGGGAACTGGCCGGATTCTACCTGGCGCTCTTGTTGGTCAGGCTTTTACATGGCGTCGGGCTGGCAATCTGTTTTATATCCGGATTCACCTATATCGCAGACATTGTTCCCAAAGAACGCCTGAACGAAGGGATAGGAATGTTTGGCGTGACTGCTCTTGTGGGAATGGCCATTGGCCCTGTGATTGCAGAGATCATCATCGGGGAATTTGGTTTCCAGTTTTTCTTTCTCGTAGCGGCCGGTATGGCATTTATCGGGTTTTTTCTCCATCTCCCCTTAGGGGAGTCGTATGATGGTCGCGTAAGCGGATCAGAGATGTCCTTTTTCTCTGTCCTGATAAGAAGGAAGATGTTGTTTGTAGCGGTCTTGGCCCTCCTTTTCGGTTTTGGTCTGGCCGCTTCGAGCAATTTTGTCTCTCCCTTTGCTAAAGAACAGCACATCGCCTTTATCTCTCTTTATTTTATAGCCTACTCTTCGGCTGCGGTGATAACGAGGTTTTTCGGCGGACGGCTTGCTGACAGGGTTGGAGAAGATCGTATCATCCCATATGCCCTCATTATTACAGGAGCCGGCTTCTTGGTTCTCATCGCTTTAGGAGGGGACACGATACTCATCGTCTCGGGACTCATGTCCGGATGCGGGCATGGTTTTCTTTTTCCGTCCCTCAATGCCCTTGCCCTTCGAGAAGAGCAGAGAGGCATCCGGGGCAAAATAAACGGCATATTTACCGGAGGAATCGACGCGGGGGCGTTTTCAGGTTCCATTATTTTAGGATATATTGGGGAATGGGGTGGGTTTCAAACCCTTTTTTTTATCGCCGGTGTCGCCTTGTTTGCGGGATTTATGATCTACCGGTTGAAACCCATTCGACGCTCTTTAGAACGGATGAGAAATCGGTCAACAAACAACCCCTCGCGCCTGACCTAAAAAACATTGATTTCCTGAAAGAATCTATGTATTTTTGGCGATTACAAATGGAGCTGAAAGCCTATGATCGGTTACTGTAATCGGCCGGGATTGCGGTGGCAGATAAAAGGCGATCCTGCATGATGAGAAAAAAGCCCGACTAACCTGCAATGAACCACGAGGTGGAGGAATTTCATGAAACTCAATAATAAAATCGCACTGATAACTGGTGCGAGCAAAGGTATTGGAAAGGGGATAGCTATACGCTATTCGCAAGAAGGAGCCGCTGTTGTACTTGCGAGTCGGTCGATGGATCTTCTTTCAGCGATTGCTGATGAAATAAAGAGCGCTGGGGGAGAGGCATTGGCATTGCATGTAGATGTGCGAAGACATGAAGGCATCCAGGAAGTGGTGAACGAAACAGTCGAGGAGTTTGGTCGCCTTGATATTATGGTGAATAATGCCGGCATTTCAATGGCACACGCGTCAGAAGACCTTTCCCCTGAGGACTGGACCCGGGCCGTTGAGACAGACCTTTTCGGCGTATTCTACGGCTGTCAGTCAGCGGGAAGGCAGATGATGAAACAGGGAGGAGGCTGTATCATCAACATCACTTCCGTCTACGGTATTGTGGCAGCGCCAATGCGCGCCGCTTACTGTGCCAGCAAAGCGGCAGGGAATATGCTTACAAAGGTGCTGGCCAGTGAATGGGCAGACAGAAAGATCAGGGTAAACGCTATTGCCCCGGGATATATCCGTACAGAGCTGGTACAGGGTGTAATTGATAAGGGTGTTATGCCTATGGACGCTGTTATCAAACGAACTCCCCAAGGACGTATCGGGGAAGTAGAGGATGTATTGGGAGGCGCTGTATATCTGGCCAGTGAAGAAGCGTCGTTTGTGACAGGCTCTATCCTGACCGTTGACGGCGGCTGGACCGCGTATGGCTATCTATAGACCCGTCCCACCATAAGGGGGTGGTAAGATGAAGCAGGAAGAAAAAATTTTTGCCTTCCTTCAAGAACGCCAAATATAGTTTGAGGAGCCCATCCTTGATTTGGAGGTATTATAATGGCACAAAATATTCCACACTCGGACTCGGCCACCGCAAAGGCCAATGGCATCGAGATCGTTTACGATATCTTTGGAAACCCTGATAAGCCGCCCGTGCTGCTCATCATCGGACTCGGCCAGCAGATGATTGCATGGGATGAAGAATTCTGCGCCCAAATCGCCGCCCGGGGCTACCGGGTCATCCGCTTTGATAACCGTGACACTGGTCTGTCGACAAAGTTGGATGAGGCGGGCGTCCCGAACATGGCAGTCGTGTTTGAGGCGATGGTCGAAGGAAAGCCGATCGACTCTCCGTACAGTCTCCTTGATATGGCTGACGATGCAGTGGGCCTGCTCGATGCCCTCGGGATTGAGTCCGCGCACGTGGTGGGCGAGTCGATGGGCGGAATGATCGCCCAGAGGATGGTCATACACCATGCGGACCGTGTTTGCACGCTTACGTCTATTATGTCCTCAACGGGCGAACCAGGGCTTCCGCCTCCAACACCGGAGGCCATGGACATTTTGGCCAATCGCCCCGCGACGGACCGGGAAGGATACATTGAAGACTATGTCGAGAGGTGGCGCGTGCTTAACGGGCAGAAACTCCCATATGATGAAGAAGCCTCCCGGGAACTTGCCACGAGGATCTTTGATCGCGGATTGAACCTTCCAGGTTTTGCCCGCCAACTGGCCGCTATCATTGCCGACGGCAACAGAAAGCAGGCACTGAAATCGGTGACCGTCCCGACTCTGGTCATCCACGGCGATGCCGACCCCCTCGTTCCCGTGGAATGCGGCATTGATACCGCTAATTCAGTCCTGGGATCAGAGTTGCTGATCATCGAAGGGATGGGGCACACTTTCCCGCGCCAGGTGTGGGCGCAGGTGATTGACGCTATCGTTCGCCACGCGGTATAGAACCCCACGACAAACGCATCACTGGCGTAAGCGTTCACGGGTTCAAAGGTTACGGGATAAAAAGGTTTCCTATTTCGTAATCTTAATCATAATCCTAATCTTACTCAACACGATTATGATTAAGATTATGATGCCTGTAATAACAACGACTTAACGAAGTCTGCAAAAAGGTGAAGCCATGACTGAGGCAATCAGAACCCCTGATGAACGTTTTAAGGATTTACCAGGATTTCCATTTACACCACATTATTTAGAGGATTTAGCGGGATATGAGGGTCTGCGCATTCATTATCTGGATGAAGGCCCACCGGATGCTGATAACCTCTTTCTCTGCCTGCACGGTGAACCCACGTGGAGCTATCTGTACCGGAAAATGATTCCCATCTTTACGGCCGCCGGACATCGGGTAGTAGCCCCTGACTTTTTCGGTTTTGGACGCTCAGACAAACCGGTGGAAGAGGAAGTTTATCGATTTGACTTTCACCGTGGGTCGCTTGTGGCCTTCATTGAGCGTCTGGACCTTAAAAACATCACTCTTTTATGTCAGGACTGGGGTGGTCTGATAGGGTTGACCCTGCCAATGGACATGCCGGATCGCTTCTCGCGCCTACTGGTTATGAACACTGCTTTAGGGACAGGGGACGTCCAGCTTTCTGATGGCTTTGTGGCCTGGCGTGAGTGGGTCAACAATAATCCTGACATGGCAATCGGGACGTTGATGAAGCGCGCGTGTCCTCACCTGTCATCTGAAGAGCGCAGGGCTTACGACGCCCCCTTTCCAGATATTCGGTATAAGGCCGGCGTCCGCCGTTTCCCTAATCTGGTCCCGGATCATCCCGAGGCGCCTGGAGCGGCGTTGTCGAGGGAGGCGCGTGAATGGCTGAGCAACAAGTGGGCCGGGTCAACATTCATGGCAATCGGTATGCAGGATCCGGTTCTCGGACCGCCGGTGATGCACGCCCTTCGGAGGGTTATTAGAGGTTGTCCTGAACCTTATGAAATGAACTACGCCGGGCATTTTGTGCAGGAATGGGGAGAAGAAGCAGCAAAAAAGGCCCTCATTGCCTTCGGCTTGACCCGGGACCGAGAAACGGGCACTTATTCTGCTTAATAACCAAAAGGAGGTTTTAATGTACACCTTAAAATTTGATGAAAACGTCTGTGCCACATGTCCATCAGCCGACTGCCTCTTGAAGTGCCAGTACATGGAATTTGACAAAAACGAGGCCCACGAAGAGATGATGAAGGTCGTCAAGGGAGAAAACTCCTCCGTCCTCCACGATTGCGTAACATGTTACGCCTGCGAGGAGTACTGCCACAGGGGCAATCATCCTTATTACCTCATCAGCGAACGTAGAGAGGAAAAAGGCATACTCACCGCTCCAAGACCCATAACCAACCAGTGGATTAATATGACCCAGATGCAGGGCAAACAGTCTGTGGGAGCCATTGAGGACAGGGCCATGTCCTGCTGCTTCCTGGCTGAGCTTGTCTCAATGGGCAGCGGGGAGATCTTCAAGGATATTGCGCCCGCCGTGGCTTTCGGTGCGGAGTTCATGTGTCCGGCTGTTCACACGCATTTTGCGAAGATGTCGGTCATAAAAGAGAGACTCCCCGTTGTCATAGATAATTTCGTGAAGCTGGGCGTAAAGGAGGTAATATGTCTGCACGATGAATGCTATGGTACTTACACTTCAATAGCACCGGCGTACGGCATTGGGGTGCCGTTTAAACCCATCTATTACATGGACTTTCTGATAGAGCGTATGAAAGATCTGAAGGACAAGATAAAACCCCTGGATATCAAGGTTGCCTACCAGCGCCCCTGCTCCAACAGGCTCATTCCCGAAAAACTTCATCTTGTGAAAGATATTCTGGATCTCATAGGTGTTGAATTGCCTGATAGGGAATACCAGGGGGAAAATTGTCTGTGTTGCGCTGAGATCCTCAGGGCCGTATCGGGATACCGGTTGGCCGACGATGTTCAGGAGAGAAATATTGCGGACATGGTTCAAACCGGCGCCGAGTATTGCGTGTTTAACTGTCCTGCCTGCCAGTCAACGCTGTCTGAAAAGGTAGCCAAAAACGGACTCAAACCGGTTCATTTGATAGATTTGTGTAAAATGGCCATAGGCGAAAAGAAAAAGGGGGTGTAACAGGATGAGCGATATACTTCAGTCTCTCACCGAAATATTAGGAGAAAGGGCCGTTTCCAACAGGCCTGAAGAACTGTGGTTTTATGGACGGGATCCCGGGGTTCTGGATTCCCACCCACCGGACTACGTGGTGGCGCCCAGGACGACTGAAGAGGTGCAGAGGGTCGTCCAGTTGGCTAACAGGGAAAAAATCCCAATTGTCCCCATGGGAAGCGGCATGGCCTTGACCGGTCTGGTTATTCCCCTGAAGGGCGGGATTGTAATGGACATGAAGAGAATGAACAGGATACTGGAGGTGAATGAAAAGGCCAGATATGCCGTTGTGGAAGGGGGCACCTCCCAGGGCGCTCTAAAGGCATTTTTAGAGGATAATCATCCCGGTTTAAGGCACAGTCTTCCTGACGCACCGCCAACCACTACCATAGCCGCAAACGTGGCCCTCCATGGACAGGGTCGTCTGACACACCAGTATGGTTTCAATTCAGACATGGTCTCCGGCCTTGAAGTGGTCTTGCCCACGGGAGACATCTGCAAGATCGGCTCCCCTTCCTTGGGGCCCTACTGGTTCTCCAAGGGGCCTACCCTGCCGGATCTCTCCGGTCTGTTCCTGGGCTGGCTCGGTACTACCGGCATCTTTACCAAGGTGGGTCTTAAACTATATCCCAACAAGAAATTCAGGGATCTTGAGATGTTTGTTACGGACAGGGTCGAACTGGTTGCAGATATCATTTACAAACTAACACATCTTGAGATGCTGGAGGACGTGAACGCCTGGTTTCAGCCCATGCCGCTCATGTTCAAGGACAATTATCATATCACAATCTACTTTACCGGCGACACGGAAGAAGAGATTGAATTCAAAAGAAAGATGGTATGGGACTCTCTTCAGAAATTTATCGACGCAAAAGATGGGGGTTTCATGTCGATCCAGCCCATGAAACCAATGCTTCTGGAGATGCCCCAAAGAGGTATAGCGGCCTTCGCTGATGTACCGAAAGGGGGTGGTTTTGAATATTCAGGCCCAATAACCCTGATTGAACACTTTCCTCAATATGCGGCCAAGGTGATAGAACTTGCGGCCAAATACGATGTCATATATGCCTGTTCGGCCAGGGTAATATCGGGGGGCCATTCCATGATGTTCGCCATCTCTTTTGCCTTTAACCGGGCCGACAAGGCTATGATGGACAGGGTGAAAGAGGCATTAGACGAGGCCACCGAGTATGCCCTTGAGATGGGAGGAATCCCCTGGAAGCCTAATTTCATGGAGCAAAAAATGACAATGAAAAGGATGGATCCGAATACACTCAAACTGCTCCAGATGGTCAAGAAGAACCTGGACCCGCAGGGTATCATGAATCCGGGAAACTGGGAGGTGAGCTAATGGAATATTCACGCACAATAGAACATGCAGACGTCGTCCATCGTTGTTTCCGGTGCGGTTACTGTAAATTCCCGGGGGACTATGTTGACTTTAATTGCCCTTCTTACAAGGCATTGGGCTGGGAAACCTATGCACCGGGCGGGAGAATGTGGCTTATAAGGGCCTGGCTCAGTAATGAAATACAAACAAGCGAGCATTTTGCCGATATACTTTATTCATGTGCGGCATGCGGTAACTGCAAGGAACAGTGTGTCTATCCGAGATTCAAGGACTTCCTTCTGGATATCTTTGAGGAGACCAAGGCGGAACTTGTAAACGAGGGCAGGGTCCCCCCGGCTGTCAGGGATTATTTTAAGGCCATCGATGTTAATGGCAACCCCTACAAGCGTCCGCAGGATGAAAGGGGTAAATGGGCAGAGGGCACGGGACTGCCGGAGTTTTCCGACCAGGAATACCTCTTCTATGTGGGTTGCGTGGGTTCCTATGATGAGGTAGGGGAAAAAATGGCCCGTTCCGTGGGAAGTTTGCTGCACAATGCCGGCGTATCAATGGGGATACTGGGAAACGAGGAAACCTGTGACGGAAACGAGGTCAAGATCCTCGGAGAGACAGGGCTTTATACGCGCCTGGCTGAAGAAAACATACTGAAATTCAAGATGAAGGGCATAAAAAAGATCATCACGTTAGATCCCCACGCACTCAATGTGTTCAAAAAAGAATACCCCAAACTGGGAGGAAAATTCGAGGTCTTTCATTATACTGAAATACTGGCCGGGCTTATCAAAGACGAGGAAATTGCTCTTTCCCAATACAATGCCAGGGTAACCTACCATGATCCCTGCTATCTGGGCAGGCATAATTTGATCTATTCCCCCCCGCGCGAGATACTGAAGAGTATCCCGGGTCTTGAACTGGTGGAGATGCGCCGGAACAATGTCAATGCCTTTTGCTGCGGAGGCGGGGGCGGAAACTTTTTCACTGATGTCATAGGACCGGGAGAAGATAGTCCCGGCAGGGTGCGCATAAGAGAGGCGCTGAATACCGGCGCTGAAGTCGTGGCTGTTGCCTGCCCCAG
>JAUWPC010000227.1 GCA_030611815.1 Desulfobacteraceae bacterium | reverse complement strand
CATGACAGCGGGCACAAAGGCGTCGGTGCCGTCTGCAATGGCGTCGGCCTCGGCCTCAATGGCATTCTCTAAGAATTTGTCGATCAGAATCGGTCGTTCCGGAGACACATCCACTGCGGCAGCCACATAATGTTTGAGCATTTCCTCATCATGGATCACTTCCATTGCCCGCCCACCCAACACATAGGAGGGCCTGACCATGAGGGGATAGCCGATCCTTTCAGCCACCTTAAGCGCCTCTTCCAAAGTGCTTGCCATTCCTGATTCAGGCTCGGGTATCCCTAATTTGCTCATTTTTTTGCGGAACCGGTCCCGATCCTCGGCCAGGTCAATTGCATCCGGCGAAGTCCCGATGATGTTAACCCCGGCATCTGCCAGTTCATTGGCGATATTCAGTGGGGTCTGCCCCCCGAACTGCACAATGACGCCTTCCGGTTTCTCTTTTTCATAAATGCTCAGGACGTCTTCTACTGTGAGCGGTTCAAAGTAGAGTTTGTCTGATGTGTCATAATCGGTGGAAACAGTCTCTGGATTGCAGTTGACCATGATGGACTCAAGACCCTCATCCCGTATGGCAAAGGCCGCATGAACACAGCAGTAGTCAAATTCAATCCCCTGTCCGATCCTGTTCGGCCGGCCGCCCAAAACCATGATCTTGCGCCTATCGCTGGACGGGACCTTGTCAGGGGCATTGTAGGTAGAAAAGTAATAGGCCGCATCCTCCACCCCGCTTACCGGCACAGGCTCCCAACCTTCCACAACACTCAGGGCCTTCCGTTTTTCCCTCACATCTTTTTCGGAGATATTGAGAAGCCCTGAAAGGTACCGGTCCGAAAACCCGTCTTTCTTGGCCTGGGTAAGTAGCTCGTCTGGAAGTTCTTTCCCTCTGTATTTAAGGATTTCCTCCTCTAAGTCCACCAGTTCCTTCATCTGCTCAATAAACCACTGCTTGATATATGTCTTTTCATGGAGAGTTTCGATACTCACGCCTTTTCTGAGGGCCTCATACATAATAAACTGGCGCTCACTTGAAGGCTCGGCCAAGAGATCCATCAGATCTTCAAGGGGTTTTTCATTGAAGTCTTTGGCAAAGCCTAAGCCGTACCGGCCTGTCTCCAAGGATCGGATTGCCTTCTGGAATGCCTCCTTGTAATTCTTTCCAATACTCATGGCCTCGCCCACTGCCCTCATCTGTGTGCCCAATTTGTCCTCGGCACCCTCAAATTTTTCAAAGGCCCAGCGGGCAAATTTAACTACCACGTAATCGCCTGAAGGCGTGTACTTGTCCAAGGTCCCTTCCCTCCAGTAGGGAATTTCATCCAATGTCATCCCGCCCGCTAACATGGCCGAAATAAGCGCGATGGGAAAACCGGTAGCCTTGGAGGCCAGGGCCGATGATCTCGAGGTCCTGGGATTGATTTCGATCACAACCACCCGGCCGGTTTTAGGGTCATGGGCGAACTGGACATTGGTGCCGCCGATGACCTTTATGGCCTTAACAATATCATAGGAATATTTCTGGAGCCGTTGTTGAAGTTCAGGAGCAATGGTGAGCATGGGAGCAGTGCAAAAGGAGTCACCCGTGTGAACTCCCATGGCATCCACATTTTCGATAAAACAGACAGTGATCATCTGGTTCTTTGCATCCCGCACCACCTCAAGTTCCAGTTCCTCCCACCCCAACACCGATTCCTCTACCAGAATCTGGCTCACAAGGCTCGCGGAGAGACCACGGCTGGCAATGATTCGCAACTCCTCCACATTATAAACCAGACCTCCGCCCGTCCCTCCCATGGTGTAGGCAGGCCGGATGACCACGGGGTAACCCAAAGACTCGGCAATCTTTTCAGCCTCTTCCACGCTGAAGGCCGGGTCGCTCTTAGGCATTTCAATGCCGAGACTGTCCATGGTTTCTTTAAATGCAATCCGGTCTTCACCCCGCTTGATGGCATCGACCTCAACCCCGATGATCTTTACGCCGTATTTTTCGAGCACACCGGTGCGGGCCAGTTCCGAGGAAAGATTCAGACCGGTCTGGCCTCCGAGATTGGGGAGCAGGGCATCAGGCCGTTCCTTTTCAATGATCTCAGTCATGGCCTCTAAGTTGAGGGGCTCTATATAGGTGGCTTCGGCCAAACCCGGGTCCGTCATGATGGTCGCTGGGTTGGAATTAGCTAAGACAATCTCGTATCCTAACTTCCGAAGGGCCTTGCAGGCCTGGGTCCCCGAGTAATCGAATTCACAGGCCTGACCGATAACAATCGGCCCTGAACTGATAATCATCACCTTTTTGATATCATCGCGTCGCGGCATAAAAACATTCTCCTTTTAAGTTTGATGGTCTCGTAAAAACACTCTTATCTCGCGCAAAGGCGCACGCCAAGACAAAATGAATAATATCAATATATTACCTCTGTGTTCTCTGCGGACTCTGTGAGAAATCTGACTTTTTACATGGGTGTCATTATTGGCTTTGGCGACTATAGGAAAGCGCTGGTTTCAAGTCAAGCTGAAATGAAAAACCAAAACTCTCACTCTATGACATGGATATTCTTCTTCCTGCAGATTTCCTTGAGTATCTTTGGCCATACACTTGCACTGACCTCTCCAAGGTGCGCCTTTTTTAAGAAAAGCATGAAAGTACGGGACTGCCCGATCCCGCCACCGATGCTGAGGGGTATTTCATCATTTATGATGGCCTTATGGTATGGGAACTTCAGGAAATCAAGTTGGCCGGTCATTTCTAATTGCTGTTTGAGGGTTTCAGCATTTACGCGAATACCCATGGATGTCAGTTCATGGCGCCGCTTTGTCACCGGATTCCACACAAGGATATCTCCATTCAGACCATGCATCGGTCTGCCATCTTCAGACACTGTTTCCGTGACCCAGTCGTCGTAGTCCGGCGCCCTGAGTTCGTGCGGATACCCATCCTGGAGGGTCCATCCGATCCCGTAGATGAAGACCGCTGAGTATTTCTTGGCTATCTCAGTCTCGCGCTCCTTGCGCGGCAGGTCGGGATACATATCAAGAATATCCTCGGCATGGAGGAATGTAAGCTTCTCAGGCATGTCTGGGTATTTGTCCGTCTTCAACTGGGGGAAAAGCCCCTGGACATGCACCTCTGAGCCCTTGAGAACCTTCCAGAGCTTCTCAACCACTTCTTTCAGGTATTGGAGTTTGCGCTGCTTGTCCGTTATGGCAATTTCCCAGTCCCATTGGTCCACATAGGCGCTGTGATCATGGTCCAGGAAGTAGTCCTTGCGAACAGCGTGCATATCGGTGTACAGGCCCTCACCGATATCCATCCCGAACTGCTTCAACGCCATACGTTTCCACTTGGTTGCAGCCTGCACCACCTGGGCATCAATGGGGTTCTTGTCATAATCGTTTGAAATATGAAACTCGACCGGTGTGCGTGAGCCGTCACGGTCCAGATAGTCGTTCACCCCGCTTTCAACATCTACAATCAGAGGAACCGTTACCCTTATCAGGTTGAGTTCCTTGCACAGATTTGCCTCGATGTACTCTTTCATCGCGGTGACGGCCTGCTGTGTTTCCTTTGGGTTTAAAAGAGAACTATAGTCCTGGGGCAGGATCTTCTCCAACTCGGCATAATCTCCGATGCCAGGTCCAGCCAGGTCTGCCTTTTTGTCGCTCATCGTGTACGGCCCTCCAATTTACGAATATGAATATCTTTAAAGATGGGGCAACCATCATATCGCACAAAGCGCTGGTTGCCCCATCCTCATTGCCTGAGTTTTACACCAATCCTTGATCCAACATGGCATTTACCACTTTCACAAAACCCGCGATGTTGGCTCCCGCCACATAGTTGCCTTGCTGGCCATAGTCTGTTGCCGCATCAATGCAGCTCTGATGGATGCTTTTCATGATAATCTTGAGTCGATTATCCACCTCTTCCCTGGGCCAGTTCAACCGCATGCTGTTTTGGGCCATTTCCAGCCCTGATACGGCCACGCCGCCGGCATTTGCTGCCTTGCCCGGTGCATAGAGAAGCTTGTTGTCTAAGTAGATGTCGATCGCTTCGGGGGTGGAGGGCATGTTGGCACCCTCAGCGACTAACTGCACACCGTTGTTGACTAAGTTCTGGGCGTCTTTTCCATTGATTTCATTCTGTGTGGCGCTGGGAAAGGCGCAGTCGGCCTTGTAGCTCCACAGGGGATTGTAATCCAGGGTGGAGTCCGCTTCGGTATAAACTGCTTCAGAATACTTATCAATATATTCACTGATCCTGCCCCGCCTGAGGTTTTTGAGCCTCATAACAAAACTTAGTTTGTCCTTATCAATACCTTCTTCATCATAGATGCAACCTGATGAATCAGAAAGGGTAACCACCTTGCCACCCAATTCTATGATTTTTTCAACGGTATACTGGGCCACATTTCCAGAGCCCGACACCAGGCAGGTTTTGCCTTCAAGGTTGTCATTCTTTGTGGCCAGCATCTCTGACGCAAAATAGACGCAGCCATAGCCGGTTGCTTCCGGTCGGATAAGGCTCCCCCCCCAACCAAGGCTTTTACCGGTCAACACACCTGTAAATTCATTGGTTAATTTCTTGTACATGCCAAAGAGGTACCCGATTTCTCTCGCCCCTACGCCAATGTCTCCGGCGGGAATATCAGTATCCGGACCGATATGACGGCAAAGCTCAGACATGAAACTCTGGCAAAACTGCATGACTTCATTATCGGATTTTCCTTTGGGATCAAAATCAGAGCCGCCTTTCCCGCCTCCCATTGCGAGAGTGGTCAAGGCATTCTTAAAGACCTGCTCAAATGCTAAGAACTTGAGGATGCTCAAGTTTACCGAAGGATGAAAGCGGAGACCTCCTTTGTAGGGCCCGATTGCGCTGTTCATCTGTATTCTAAATCCCCGATTTACCTGGACCTGTCCCTGGTCATCAACCCAAGGAACCCGAAACAGAATTACCCGTTCTGGCTCAGTGATTCTTTCTATAACAGCAGAGCGACGGTATTCGGGGTTTCGGTCCAAAACAGGCTGAACCGTTTCCAGAACCTCCTGCACTGCCTGATGAAATTCCTTTTCGTTAGGGTCTCTTGCTACGATGGTTTCCAAAATGTCTGACATGAGTGACCTCCTATTAAGTTTGTGATTATTCGAGACCTTTGAAAAACGCCCCCTTTCGCCTCCCGCCTTCTCGGCGGGATGTTGCATTCGGATTTTAATCCTCGAAATATTCTATATATTCCTGTGGTTAAAATCCTCATACGCCTTGATCTTGAATCCCGCTGACAGCGGGAAACGTTTTTCAAAGGTCTCTATTCCTTAAGCAAAAAAAATACCTATAATAAAAAACTTCCTTAAAACGATAACCGGCATTCATCACCGACTAATCGGGATTTCTAACCGAGGCCTAAGCCCCAATTATTACACACTCGGACTTTCTGCCGTCAATCTTTAGAATTAAGGGTGTTTCCAATCTCACGTGCCTCAAAAAGGGCGTTTCCTGAACAACAGGCAGGGAACTTAGCCATTGCCAATCAAAACGATCTTCTGATTCGGGGCCTTCCGTAACCGTAACATAATCGATCCCCAAGGATGTGATATTCTGAAAAAAGTGAGACCCCTGTGAAGGATC
>JAUWPC010000199.1 GCA_030611815.1 Desulfobacteraceae bacterium | reverse complement strand
GTCTCGGTAGCCATGCACTATAGCTATCCTGGTCGTAAAGTCAATAAGAACATAGCCAATTCTCAATCCAAATATTCCTTTAATTTTTCGCTGAGAGAATCGGGCCATACCTCCTCAAACAAAAAGGCTTTGACTTCATCTTTTGTAAGGCCTCTCATGATTTCAGCCGGCAGCTCCCTCAATACCTCCATCCTCCCAGGTATCGGCTCGTTTTTCGTATTTTTCTTCCCTTTCATCAGATTGTCTCCTCTTTCCACATCTTGTGCAAAGCGCCACTCCTCACGCCCTTCGCTCTGCTCCATGCACTATGCGCTCTGCGCTATGCGCCTCAACCCAGATAAGCCTCCTTCACCCTTGGGTTTTCGAGCAGGGCTCGCGCTTTATCCTCAAGCACAACCTGTCCTGTCTCGATAACATAGCCATAATCCCCCAACTCTAAGGCGGCCTGGGCATTCTGTTCTACAAGGAGTATGGTCACCCCGTCATCTCTTATTCTCCTAATGATCCCCATAATCTGCTCCACCACAATGGGGGCAAGACCTAAGGAGGGTTCATCCAATAGAAGGAGACGGGGTGTTCCCATCAATCCCCTCGCAATTGCAAGCATCTGCTGCTCACCCCCAGAGAGTGTCCCGCCCATCTGCTCGCGCCTCTCTTTTAGAATCGGAAAGAGCTCAAAGGAATTCTCCATTGATTCGGCAACTTTCCTCTTCTCCTTCCTGAGGTATGCCCCTAACACCAGATTCTCCTTCACGGTCAGATCAGGGAAGATCCGGCGCCCCTCGGGAACCTGAACCACCCCTCGCCGTACGATCTCTTCCGGAGCCAACTTCTGAATAGGGTCCCCTCCAAACTTGATAGTGCCGGAGGAGATCGGCTGAATCCCGCTGATAGCCATCAACGTGGTCGACTTGCCGGCCCCGTTCGCCCCTATAAGACAACATATGCTCCTCTCCCGAACCCTTAGGGAGACCCCTTTGAGGGCGTGTATCTTCCTGTAGTAACTGTCAACGTCTTCAAGTCTCAGCATGCGCAGTGCCCCCGCCTAAATAGGCCTTTATGACTTTTGGATTGGTTTTGATTTCATCGGGCGTTCCATCGGCAATGAGCATGCCGTAGTCAAGGACATAGATATTATCAGCCAAATTCATCATTACCTTCATATCATGTTCGATGATCAGCACGGTAATCCCTTTTTCGCGGATCTTGAAGATAAGCCGAATCAACTCGGATGATTCCTGCGCGTTCATCCCTGCTGCCGGTTCGTCAAGGAGGAGTAGTTGCGGGTTGGATGCCAGGGCCCGGGCGATCTCCAGGCGGCGCTGCTCCCCATAGGCCAAGGCGCCGGCAAGGTCGAAGGCCCGGCCGTCAAGCCCGACAAAACGCAGATATTTAAGGGCCTCTTTCGTGGTCAACCCCTCTTCATCCCGCTGCGATCGGGTTTTGAGAAGGATGCCTAAGACCCCGGAGCGCATCTGAACGTGAAAACCGATCCTAACATTATCTAAGACGCTCAAATTGAAAAAAAGACGGATATTCTGAAACGTTCTGGCCATCCCCAAGCGACAGATGGCATCAGGCCCCAATCTGAACCCGTAAAGCTGGCGTACCTTGCGTAAGAATAGCTGCAACATGAGATATATGCTGAACGGTCCTGCGATAATGCCCCATGGAACGGTGAAATAGTAAAGGGGGATACCGGTCCCTATCATTGGGCCAAGTGAGAGCAGATGGGTCAACCACCAGGATGCAAACCAGAGGTCTGATATGAGAAAAACAAACATGAGGCCCCATGCCCAGATCTGAAATCTCACAAGGCCTCGCACTAAAAGAAGACGTATGCTCAGGATAAAGATGCCTAACAGGACCACCTCCACCTTGAAAAACGTGTGCGGCACAAAGACGGACCAGAATAGAGGGACCCAGATCAGGCCTAAGACAAAGAAGAGCATAGCACACCTCTTGATAAGCCTCTTTTTTGTCTCTGAAACCTCCTGGACAATCGGCCTTTCCTGGAATTCGATCTGACCGCCGGTGGGATAATAAAGGCTGGTGAGGCAGTTAAAGAGGGTGGTCTTTCCAGCGCCGTTGGGACCGATGATGCCGACGATCTGGCCCTGCTTTGCCTCGAGAGTTATCTCTCTCAAGGCCGTCAGCCCCCCGAAGGACTTTGAAAGTCTCATGACTTTGAGGATAGTGTCCATGGGAATCCCTACTCCCCATCCCCTGAAACCGTTAGGCGTTCCTGGAGAAGCTTTGCCTTCTTGGCCTGGGCCCGTTCAAAAGGGACAAGACCTTCAGGCCGCCAGCGCATCATAAGAACAAGGACCAGCCCATAGATTAGATAACGGGCACTGAACAGGCCCTGGGGCAACACTGCCCGCAGGACTTCGGACAGAGGGATAAGGATCAAGGCCCCCAACATGGTGCCCGCAATGCTCCCCATCCCCCCAAAGACGATGAGGCAAAGAATTAGTATCGATTCCCAAAACTTAAACATATCCGGGTGAATAAACTGGAACCATTTTGCATAAAAGGCCCCGCCCATGGCGCCTATGGAAGCGCTGATGGCAAAGGCCGTGACCTTGTACCGGATTAAATTGACACCACAGCACTGGGCCGCAATCTCGTCCTCGCGTATGGCAAACCATGCCCGCCCCAAACGCGAATCCTGCAGGCGTGTAACCACCAGGAGGACTATCATTAGAAGGAGAAGTACCAGATAGAAGAACTCCCAGTCACGAGTAAGGGGGTGGCCAAAGATGGAGGGAGGGGGGATACCGGGAAGGCCCATGGGCCCCCGGGTGAGCCAGAGTTCGTTTCTGAGGACCAATACCACAAGTTCGGAAAATCCAAATGTGACGATGGCAAAGTAATCTCCGGTGAGGCGCAGGGTAGGAGCGCCCAGCAGGGTTCCCCAGAGGGCGCCGTTAAGTGCGGCCAACGGGAGGATGACCCAGAGACTTAGATCATAATGGATGGACAAGAGACCTGAAGTGTATGCCCCGATCCCGTAGAAGCCAACATATCCTAAATCTAAGAGACCTGTGAAACCGGGCACAATATTCAAACCTAAGGCCAGGATCATATAGAGGACCGCTGTGGTCATTATCCTGAGGATGTAGTTGGTTGAGGCGCCTAAGGGGAGCCAGGGCAAGAGAACGGCTAAGAAAATCAGGCTCAGGAAAACAAAGCGGGGGTCCTTTTTGTATAATTGCCAGCGCATCAGACCTTCTCCCCGATCTGTCTGCCGATAAGGCCTGAAGGCTTGAATAGTATTACCGCTATCATAACTGCGTAAGAGATGCCGTCCCTGTACTCTGACGAAATATAGCCGGCCCCCATAACCTCGGCTATACCCAACACCCCGCCCCCTAACATGGCGCCCGGAACGCTCCCTATCCCTCCAAGTACGGCAGCGGCAAAGGCCTTTATGCCTGCGATGTATCCCATGGTGGGAAAGATGGCATTATAATAGAGCCCAACCAGGGCACCGGCCATACCACCCATTGCAGAACCTATGGCAAAGGTAAAGGCGATCACCCGGTTGACCCCGATCCCCATTAGGGCAGAAGTCGTCTTGTCCTGAGATACGGCACGCATGGCCGTGCCGATCTTAGTCTTGTGGATGATCAGATGAAGGATAACCATAAACAGAACAGTAATAGAAAGCATAAAGACCTGAATCCAGGTCATTGATACCTCGCCTATGCTCAATGCCGGCTTAAGAAAGATGGCGGGAAACATGTCCCGGGGATATGACTTGATCTGCGAGCCCCAGATCATAAGGGCCAGGTTCTGAAGGAATATGGACATCCCGATGGCAGTGATGAGGGCGGCTAATCGGGGGGCCTTTCGCAAGGGGCGATATGCGACAAAGTCCAAAATAACCCCAAAACAGGCGCAGACTAAAATAGTAAGGATAAATGCAGCAAAAAAAGGGATCCCCAGGACCGTTACCATGGTATAGGCAAGAAATGCCCCCAACATATAGATCTCGCCATGGGCGAAATTTATCAGCTGGATGACCCCGTAGACCATGGTGTAACCCACGGCTATAAGGGCATAAACCCCGCCTAAGGTTATGCCATTCACTAACTGCTGGAGAAAAAGACTCGATTGATCGAGAAGATTTTCCACCAAGATACCCTCTACAAACGACTCTCAGATAGCACTAAGGACTACGACCTTGATATGCAAATTGCCCAATTAGTGACTTCTGCAAAAAGGGCAGGCCGACCTCCAACCTGCCCTTCATTTCCGCTTTACACCGATCACTGCAATTGCTTCTCAGCGCTCACCCACTTGCCGTTTTTGATCTTCTTGACAAAGGCTTCTTTCAGACAGTCTCCGTTTTTATCAAAATAGGTCTTTCCGGCTACTCCGTCATAGGCCTTGTCCTTTGAATTAATGGAGGCCAGATAGTCGCGTATCTTCTCCCTGTTCTGGCCTACCGCCTTTATTGCCTGAGCGCAAATCCCCACGGCATCGTAGGTGTTTGCGGCAAACCAGTTGGGATCCTTTCCGTACTTTTTCCTGTAGGCCTTAACAAAGCCTGCAGCCTGGGGACCGGCCTTGTCCGGAAGAAATGGCGTTGTAACAAAAAGACCTTCTGTATCAGGGTTCTTTACCATAAGGTCGTCATCGAGCCCGTCAGCCCCGAAGAAGGCGACGTTCTTTATGCCAAGACTCCTTGCCTGGGAGATAATGATCGTCTCATGTGGCGCGTACCCTGGGATAAATATGGCATCCGGTTTCATCATCTTAAATTTGGTCAGTTGCGGCTTGAAATCGGTGGTATCAGCGGTATATGCCTCTGTCCCTAAAATTTTGATGCCTAACTTTTTTGCCTCTTTCATAAAGGCCAACATCAAACCCATTGAGTAGTCATTGACCTCATAAAATATCGCTACCTTTTTGTAGCCTTTGACGGTCTTGACGTATTTTGCCAAGAAGAGACCCTGAAAGTCATCTTTGTAAACATTTCGAAAATAATAAGGGCTCATCTTTCCGATACTGACATTGGTTGAAGCAGGAGAGATGGCAGGGAGTTTCGCTCCCCTGTAAACGGGGAGGGCCGCAAGGGTAGAAGAACTGCAAAGGTGCCCCACCACCACCGAGACCTTGGGGTCATTGGCAAGTTTGGTGGCAACCATGGCCGCCTCCTTAGGATCACAAAGCTCGTCCTCTAAGACAATTTCCACATTCTTACCGTTGATGCCGCCAGCAGCATTGATTTCTTCTGCCTTCAATAACGCTCCGTTCTTCATCCCTTCACCAAATGACGCCAATGGGCCCGTAAATGGGGCGGCGATAGGGATCTTGATGGAATCTGCCCATACGACCCCGGTTAATAGAATCCAGGCAAACAAAAAACAGCATAATCTTTTCATGGCACCCTCCTCTATGATTGTTGATTGATGATTGATGATTGACGATTGAAAAACCAGAAAGACACCAAAGTGCAACTCCTTGGAATTGACTATTGACCCTTTGGATTGTTGATTGATGATTGAAAAGATACCCGAACCCTTTGGGATTGACTATCCAAAAAACAACCGAATGACCATTGAATGACGGGAAATCGACAATCAACAATCAACAATCAACAATTTCTTGCGGACCCTGTCCTTTATCCTGTTTATATGGCCACGCCCCATTCCCTTGACCTCACAACCGAGCTCAAAATACTCTTCGATCTGCCGGTCATCCAAGATCCCAAAGCAGTCCACAACCGCCAAAGGCCCGCCTGCCATCCTGACCACATCTTTCGGCGTCAGTTCTAAGTAGGGCTTGTGACGAACAGCAAAGATGACAGCATCTGATCCCTCCAATGCCTTTTCCAAATCTGGGGTCATAGAAAACTCAGAGAGGTGTTCCTGGTTGCGGAAAAACCGGGACCAACTTGCGCCCACTGCCGGGTAGGAATCCTGTTTTTCAAGTTCCCACCAGTGTTGCACGTAGACATCATGGGCCTTGATCTCGGCCCCCATTTCAGTCAGTTTTCGAACAATGATTTCTGATCCGCTGTAGCGTGTATCCCCAACATCCTCCCGGTAAGAAGCCCCTAACAAAGTGATCTGCGAAGCGGCAACAATACGTCCCATATTTCTCAGGGCGTCACGAACCAACTGAGCAGCATGTAAGGCCCTTGTGTCATTTATGTTGATTGCCTCAGGGGTAATTTTGAATATGTCATTCTCAAATCCCATTAGATGCTTGTATGCCCAAAGGCCTAATCCACCATCCTTGGGAAGACAGTAACCCCCTATTCCGGGTCCGGGAAACATGATATTGCTATGCGTGGGGCGGACCTTGATGGCATTGATAACCTTCACAATGTCAACCCCGTTGGTCTCAGCAAAGAGGCACCATTCATTGAGAAAGGCCAATATAGTAGCCCTGTAGCTGTTTTCCACGATCTTGCAGGTCTCGCTCTCGATTGGCCTCTCAAGCACTGTCAGGGGGAATTCCTCCACGTTGAGGACATCTGACAAAAACCGGGTAACCCTTTCCCTGCTTTCCTGGTTTATCCCGCTGCATACGCGCCAGAAATCCCT